>JAAZLU010000227.1 GCA_012799165.1 Clostridiales bacterium | reverse complement strand
GGCATTCTATGCTTATCGCTTCGCCGACGGATGAATTGGAGATTATCTCCTCGCTGCTTCCCGAGCTTATTACGCGCCCGCGATCCATTATTACGAGGCGGTTGCAGATCATCTCGACTTCTTCCATGTAGTGGGTTGCGTAGACGACGGTCGTCCCTTTATCTCGAAGCTCCGCTATACCTTCCAATATGCGGTTCCTGGACTGGGGGTCGACGGCGACGGTGGGTTCATCGAGGAATAGCAGCCTGGGTTTGTGAGCCACCCCGCAGGCGAGGTTCAGGCGTCTCTTGAGACCCCCTGAGAGTTTCTTGGGCAGCATCTTTCTGAAGTCGCCCAACTTTACGAAATCGATGGCTTCTTCCACGAGTCTTTTTCTTTCGTTCTTATCGTCGATGTAGAGTCCGCAAAAATAGTCGATATTCTCGTATACATTTAGTTCCTCGTAAACCGCGATATCTTGAGGCACGAGTCCTATCTGCTGTCTAATATTGCTTGAGGAAGGGCTCATTTTTTCTCCGAAAATGTATATTTCGCCGCTGTCATAGCTGAGCAGCGATAGTATGCAGTTTATGAGCGTAGTTTTGCCGCAGCCGTTGGGACCGAGCAAACCGAAGATGTCGCCTTTGTCAATGTCAAGGCTGAGCCCGTCGATAGCCCGAAGTTCCTTGTAATTCTTGACTAAATCGACAACTCTTACTTCTTTATTTTCTCTTGTGTTCATCAATTTTCCGATGCCTTTCTTTTGAACACGCAGTTTCCTGCGAAATCGGACCGGGGACGCACAAAGGCGCAGAATAAAACATGTCCGCGAAATAATTATAAAACCCTTATGTTTGATTACAATAAAATTGCGGTAAAATTGCGGTAAATTCGCAATAACAGGGGGATGGAGCTGTGAGCGTGCAGAGTGCGAACATTAAATTTTGTAGTGCTTGAGAATTCATTTTGATTCCCTGTAATTTTTGCTATAATTAGCTATATTATTGAAACAGACCTAAAAGAGGCGAAAATGCCCGAGTGAATCCGGGAGAAAGGAAAATCCGCTCTGAGCCTATGATGGGCGGGTATCGGCACATGATTTATGAGTAAGCTTTATCTTTTGACCGGAGCGACAGGTCACCTTGGAACTGTCTTGGTTTCTAAACTTCTTGAACGCAAGGAAAAAATCAGAGTCCTGGTACTGCCTTCCGAGAAGGATCTCATCAAAGGTGATGTGGAGATTTGTATAGGAAATGTCACCGACAGAGATTCCCTTAAGGACTTCTTTCAGATTGCGGGATACAGCAGTGTAACCCTTATTCACTGCGCGGGCATAGTTAGCATTGCATCATATCCGAGCAAGGCATTGTGGCCCGTAAACGTTAACGGGACGGCCAATATGATGCAGATGGCGCTGGAAAATCATGTAGACAGGGTCATATACGTCAGTTCTGTTCATGCTATTCCGGAAAAGCCCTATCCGGAGATAACGACCGAGGTGGATTATTTTAATCCGGAGGAAGTGGAAGGTTTGTACGCAAAATCTAAAGCGGAAGGGGGGCGCATAGCTCTAGAATATTCACGAAAAGGTCTGAATGTGAGCATCGTCCACCCCTCGGGTATGATAGGCCCCGGAGACCTTTACAAGAAGAATCATGCCATAACGAGCATCAGGGCTATGGCCTCCGGCCTCATACCCTGCGGGCTTACGGGAGGTTATGATTTTGTCGATTCCAGAGATGTCGCGGACGGGATTCTGGCCTGCGAGGAATTTGGTGAGCGGGGTGAAGCTTATATCCTCAGCGGAGAATATGTAAGCATCAAAGATTTGCTGAATATAACCAGAAGGATTAAAGGAAAGGGCCCTGTTAACTTCGTGCTTCCTCGTGGATTTATAGAGGGGATCGCTCCGTTGATCGAAAAGGTCTGCAACTTGTTCGGTAATTTTGCACCCATCATAACTCCGTATTCCATAGGCACCCTACAGACGAATGTCCGCTTTTCTCATCAGAAGGCGACGGATACTTTAGGATATAATCCGAGAGGTATCGAGGAGGCCGTTAAGGGTTCTCTGGATCAAAAAATCATTTGATTTCTAAGAGTTAAACAGTTTATCGCTTAGCGGAAGAATTGTGCATTCGGATTGCACTTAGATTCTTGCTATGCCCAGCTCGCAGCTCAGACTCTTATCGCCTCCGGAAAGATAAGTCTCAAAGAAGTAGCTGTCTGCTTCCTTCGCAAATTTTATCGTAATCGTTTCTCCTAGCGGGGCTTCCTTTGCGTAATGTATGCGCGCTTTGTCCACGAAATATTCGCCGTTTTTGAGCAGCTCCGGGATATAGTTGCATAGGATATCAAGATAATAAGTGTTGTTTATATGGCCGTTATAATCGCAGTCTCTGAGTTCGACTCGGTACTCGGCGATGTTTTGCATTTTTTCGCTTGCCGTCTTGGGAATTCTGAATTTTCCGGAGAAGAGTTCTTCGTAGGGCCCGCTGTTGTAGTTGGACCAGTCCACAGTATCCGTGCGCAGGAGCTTCCTCTCTTCCAGATCGACCATTGCCCAGCTTGAGCTGGCTGCAGCGATTTTTACCCCTTTCCTATACATTTCGTAGCAGCGCTTGGTGACGACGGGGCTGTCGTTGAAAGAGGCCCAGGTTTGGATTTCAACATCTTCTTCGAGCATGGGACTTTCGCGGACGACTATGTCCATTCGCGAGAGCATCAGCACAATGCCCTCATCGAGAAGTTCTGCGTAGCTCGGTTTGCATAAATTCATGTTCAGAGAACCCGCCTCCTGAAACGTTCTCAATATTCCGCCCAAGCTGCCTCGTCTGGCGATATCCACATTGTATGTGTTCATGTAAGTGCTTCTTTTAAATCTATAATCTTCCATCTTTTCCCCCTGCATTCGTTGGAATATGCATAAAAATATTATAATATATTATATACCTGTTTACGGGTATTTCAAATT
>JAAZLU010000226.1 GCA_012799165.1 Clostridiales bacterium | reverse complement strand
AACTTCTCCCATGCAATACAAAACGCACTCTGCACTGCATCCTCGGCGTCGTGATGATTTTTTAATGTCTTTAGGCTGAAAGCATATAGCTTTTCCCTACAGGAGACCATATTTTCAATGAAGAACTGTTGTTTGCCTCCATAATTATCGAAAGCTTTTCAACTATCTTTCCTTTCTTCCACGTTCGCGATAAATTGTTCTCACTATCTCCCTTACGAGCCTCTTATCTTCCTCCGAAAATCCGTAATAACACTCTATCGTCTCATCGCAGTCGGAGGCTGTCGAATAAGGCAAATCGACTATCCCGACTATATAATCCGTGCTCACATTATAAAACCTGCTTAAATCTGCAAGCACGGCTGAAGGCATATCCCGCCGACCTTCTTCATATCCCTTATAGGTCTGCACATTTATACCTATCGCCCTGGCAAGTCTACCTTGTGTAAGCCCCTCTCTTTCGCGCAAATATTTAAGTCTTTCGGCCGTTGGCAGCATAAAAACAACCTCCTTAAAGGATTTTAACCGAAAGGAGGCTTCACACGGGGATATGCTTCGTTTTTAAACGCCTAGGCTTCGTTTTTGTAGACCATTTCTCTTACACAGTCCTTCCAGGCAGCATCCGGCACAGGCGGGCCTCGCTGCGCTGCAGACCCTCCGTCCGTGCCAAATCATGGCATGATGAATTTTAATCCACAGTTCCTTCGGCAACAGCTTCATCAAGGCCTCCTCAGTCGCATTTACATCCTTTTCCGCGACGAAACCTATGCGATTTGCGAGGCGAAATACATGAGTATCGACCGCAATGCGCGGCACGCCGAAGGCTTCCGCCAAGACCACATTGGCTGTCTTTCTGCCGACTCCGGGCAGTTCTATCAGCTTTTCGTAATCGTCGGGAACTTCGCCGTTGTACTTATCGACGAGGATCTTTGAGAGCTTCGAAATATGAGCCGCCTTCGTACGATACATGCCTATACTCTTTATGAATTCCTGTATATCTTCCTCCGACAGTTCGCTCATGGCGAAGGTATCGGGAGCTTTTTCGAAGAGCTGCGGAGTAACCCTGTTAACCCCGGCATCCGTGGTTTGAGCAGATAGTACCACGCTTACGAGCAGCTGAAAATTGCTCCCGAACTTCAGCTCGCATCCGGCCTCGGGATATTCGAGCAGTAGTAGCCTCACGACTTCCTCAACTTGTTTTTTATTTAACTTCGCCATATTTTTGTCTTTCCGATTAAGTTTACAGCTTCGCGCATGCCTTGGACCCCGCGCTGAGTTTAGAGGCCCGCGTCCTTTCGAAGAGCTGCCGCCACATCGATCTTCTCCCATGTAAAGTCAGGATCCGGCCTCCCGAAATGTCCGTAATTGGAAGTCTTTCTGTATATAGGTCTTCTGAGATCGAGTTTTTTGATTATTCCTCCGGGCGTAAAGTCGAAGTTCTTTTCGACGATTTTTGAGATGCGTTCGTCGGGTAATTTGCCGCTTCCCTTAGTATCGACGAATATCGACACGGGCTGAGCAACTCCTATGGCGTACGCAAGACCTATCTCGCAGCGATCCGCTAGGCCCGCGGCCACGACATTCTTTGCCGCCCAGCGCGCAGCGTAGCTCGCCGAACGGTCCACCTTAGTCGGGTCCTTGCCGGAGAATGCTCCGCCTCCGTGCAAAGCACAGCCGCCGTAGGAATCGACGATTATCTTTCTTCCCGTCAGTCCCGAATCGCCGTGAGGTCCGCCTATTACGAAGCGCCCGGTCGGGTTCACGTAGATCTTGGTATCCTCGTCGAGAAATCTTTCGGGAACTGTCGGCCTAATAACCTGCTCGATGATGTCCATTCTAATTTGAGCCTGCGTTACTTCCGGGTCGTGCTGAGTCGAAACGACTACGGCATCCACGCGCAGAGGCTTGTCATCCTCGTATTCCACCGTAACCTGGGTCTTGCCGTCGGGGCGCAGGTAAGGGATGCTTCCGTCCTTCCTTAAAGCTGTCAGTCTTTCGGAGAGCCTGTGTGCCAGATATATGGGCAGAGGCATCAGCTCGGGTGTCTCGTTGCAGGCATATCCGAACATTATGCCCTGATCTCCCGCGCCGCCGACCTCATCGTTGGTGCCCATAGCGATATCGGGCGACTGCCTGTCCAGGGAGACTATAACCCCGCTGGAAAGCGCATCGAATCCGTATTCGCCCTTGGTATATCCTATATCCGCTATAACCTCACGCGCAAGGCCCGCAATATCTACATAGCCCGTGGTCGTCATCTCACCGATTACAAAGCATAGACCGGTGGTAACCGCGGTCTCGCAGGCGACGCGGCTCAATGGGTCCTGGCGCAGCGCCTCGTCGAGGACCGCGTCGGAAATCTGGTCGCAAATCTTGTCGGGATGTCCCTCCGTCACCGATTCGGATGTAATCAATTTT
>JAAZLU010000225.1 GCA_012799165.1 Clostridiales bacterium | reverse complement strand
GAAATCCAACTTTCTCATTTCGTCGTCCGCGGGGATGAGTTCCGTGTGCCGCGAAAGCAGGTCTATCAACTCCTCGCAGCGCTCGGGCTTTATGCCGCTGAGCTTTGAAATGTAGTCGATGCCGACTGCATCCTGTATGCCGTGAATGCTGTAGCGCATGCCGATATCTCCTTCGACGGTGCGCTTTACATGCGGTTCGGGAAGTCCCTTGTATACGGTTTGATCGTCCGTCGGCATGCCCTCGCAGACCGAATATATGTCCGTGGTCGCGCCGCCCACATCCATGGCCAAAAGTTCGCCTATGCCTGGCTCACTCTCCGTGCCGTCCGATAGAAGTTTTACGGCCTCCAGTACGGCGGAAGGGGTGGGCATAGCGATATTGTCCATCAGCTCCTGTGCCTTCGTATATCCCTTCGCCTCGATTATGCGCTTTAAGAAAATTTCCCTTATTTTCTTCTGCGTGGGAACTATATTCAGCTCCCCGAAGCGCGGCATAACATTTTCGCAGACATAAGTCTCGCGTCCTTCGAGCTTGCGTTGACAGCTTCTTGCGGCGCTTCGATTGCCGGCTATGACGATTGGGAAATTCGTCTTGCAAGTTGCGAGCATCCCGGCGTTATGGATTATGCATTCCTTGTTTCCTCCGTCGGTTCCGCCGACCAGGAGGAATATATCGGGGTGCTCTTCGTCGATGTCCTCTATGTCGTCTTCGGTGAGTTCAAATGAATACACGCCCCGCAGTTTGGCTCCTGCTCCGAGCGATGCGAGTTTCGCCGCCTCGGCGGTGAGCTCCGGAACAAGACCGCTGGCTATCATCCGAAGTCCCCCTGCGGCAGAGGAACAGGCGTAGCGTGCGGCAAAATCCATCTCGCCTATCCTCGTATGCAACATGCGGACCGCCTTTTCGAGCCCCACACCTATGTCGGTCTGAATCGTGGTCCAGGATTGAGCCGTCCCGAGAAGCTCTTCGCTGTCCAAATCCACGGCCGCGACTTTGGTATATGTACTTCCGAAGTCAACTAATAGTACGGGTTTCATGGTTGTTACTCCATGTTTAGGTCTTCCTTGAGCGCGGCCACCGTTACCAGCGGATCGGTGCCGGGCGGGAAGGCCCTGTCGAAGCCCATATCCTTAAAGCGCTTTTCAACATCAGAAAATTCGTGTTTGCCAATTACGATGTTGCCGCCCGCGTATAGGAGTATATCCTTGAGTCCGGCTTCATCGCACTTCTCCCTCAGTCCTCGGCAATCCAGTTCACCCTGGCCGTAGAGGGAGGATACCAGTATGGCGTCGGCGTTCGTTTCGATGGCTGCCGCGATAAACTCCTCCTGGCTGACCATAACGCCGAGGTTGACGACATCGAAACCCGCATCCAAGAAGATGAGGTTCATTATCGAAATTCCCACAGCGTGCACATCTGCGCCGATAACGCCTATCACCAGCGTTTTCTTTTCCATTCTTCCTTCCACCTGTTCCTCATAATAAATTTGTCGAAACTTCCTTCGCCTCGGATATACTCCGAAGTTTTAAATTTCTCGACCACCTTCAAACAATTTTAACGAGCGAAAAATCGGCCGTTTTCAAAAATTCTTTGAAAAGGCGAATTTGTACTATAACAATATCCTAAATTGTTATATAATAAATTGCAAGACGCAAAAGCGGCAAAGCACACAAAAAAGCTCGAAAAACTAGAAATTCGTTAATAAAAGCGATTTCGAAGGGTGTCATGCGAGGAATTAAAACAATTGTACCTGATACAAGGAGATGCCATGAATATCAAGATCGATACCGAACTGAGCCTTCCGATCTACAGACAGATTTCCAACAGCATAACCGCGGAGATTAAGAGCGGACAGATGCAGGCCGGGACCAAACTTCCGACCGTTAGAGAGCTTGCGGATAGCCTCAAAGTTGCCAGAGGTACGGTTAAGAGGGCTTACGATGAGCTGGAGAAGAGCGGGATAATAAGTAAGTCAAGGGGCCGGGGCAGCTTTGTCTCGCAGACGGAACAGAGCAGCGAGAGCAGAAAGGAGAAGGCCATGCAGGCCATCGATGGCATGCTCGACAGCTTGGAGGACCTGAGGTTCAGTCCCGGAGAGATTTCGATATTTCTGGACCTTAAGATGCGACAGCGCATTCAGCGCGACTATGTTGTGAGCATCGCCGCGGTGGAATGCTGCACGGAGACGCAGCTGATGCTCAGGCAGAGTCTGCAGAGACTGGAGGGTGTGGATGTCCTTAAGAGCGATCTCTACGAGATGCTTTCGGACCCGGAGACATTTCACGGAAGCGCGGACTTGGTGGTTACCAGCAGCTCTCATTTCGAGCAGGTGGCGCCGCTTGCCCCCTCAGGCAAGGTTATGCAGGTAGCCATGGAACTCACTCCGGCGAGCATCGCGGCCATTTCGAGGCTGGGGCGCGGCAGGATAGGGGTGCTCGCAAGGAGCGAAAAGTTCGCGGCTCTTGCGGCGTCGGCGCTGGGGAAGTACGCATCCTCGGCTCAAGTGGTGGTAAGCAAAATTACCGGGGATGGGAGTCCTCTGGATGCATTGCTGGGCAATATAGATATACTGGCGCTGCCCGCCGGCTTTTACAATATCTGCAGCGCGCGGGACGAGCAGTTGATAAAATCCTTTGCGCGCGAGCACAGCGTAGTGGAGATAGGCTACCGGGTAGACGAGGGCTCCATGCTCTACATAAGCGATCAGGTAAAAGCTTTGCAGCTTAGGAAGCGCAGGTAGCCGTAGTGAAGGCTCGGATAAAGTTAATAGAAAGAAATTTATAGTTGCATAAGTCACCGCGTAAGGCGGCGGAGTGGAGATTAAAATGTTAAAAGAAGGAACAAAAGCACCGGATTTTGCGCTGAACGATAAGGACGGCAACAGCGTAAAACTCTCGGATTTTGCGGGGAAGAAAGTCGTTCTGTATTTTTATCCAAAGGACAACACGCCGGGCTGCACCAGACAGGCCTGCGCATTTGCCGGAGTTTACGATGTCTATAAAGAAGCGGGAGTGGAAGTAATCGGCATAAGCAAGGACTCGGAAGCTTCTCATCGCAAGTTCGCCGATAAATACGAACTGCCCTTCCTGCTTTTATCCGACCCGGAATTGGAAGCCATCAAGGCTTACGATGTTTGGCAGGAAAAGAATATGTACGGCAAAAAGACAATGGGAGTCGTCCGCAGCACTTACATCGTCGACGAAAGCGGCATCATAGAAAAAGCGATGCCGAAGGTAAAGCCCGACACAAATGCTGCGGAAATACTGGAATATCTGGGATTATAAATCTTAGAGATTCTTTGACAGATACTCTATGGAGATAACCTTATCCTGAGAGATTATGAAATGCAGGGTGCAGTTCCCCTTGTGGTATTTAACGCCGCCCATATGCTCTTCACCTTTTCCGTAAAGCTCCTCAACCTGAGCGTTACTGTAGCCTATGTGGGCTCCTTCCGGGGTGCTCACGCTGTCGTCGGTGAGGGTGATGCAGCTTATAAGATCGCGATCTTCTTCGGGGCGGGTTGTTATGACGAAGCTCGCGTAGGTGTAGACCTTGTCCTGACCGTCGAAGGCGCAGGAATCGGCTCCGTAGTATTTAACCGGTTCGCCAAGCCTCTCAAAAACCGGGTCCATATCCATGTCCACCGTTATGTTGTATCCGTCTTCGGCTTCGAAGACGAATTCTTCGACCTCCTTGGCAACATTGGCGGCAGGCTTATCGCCGCCTCCGCATGCGCTGAGAGTCAGAATTAATATCAGTGTAACAATTAACAATACTTTAGTTTTCATCTGTCCTTTGCCTTTCTTTGGAAGTTTTGTTCAAGCGTCCTATATGTTTATTTGGATAAATTAATTTATGCCTTAATCCGATCAGTCCCAGGTGCTCGGGTCGTATGGATTGAAAGTGCCCGGGTCGTAGCTTCCCGGATCTTCTTCCCCTGCGGGATCTCCCGTATCGGGGTTTGTCGGATCTCCCTGCTCAGCTCCGGGGTCGCTCGGTGTCGGATTTTCCGGCGGGTTTGCCGGGCTTGCGGTCGAGGGGTCCGTCGCGGGGAGATCACTAGGATTAGCTGTACCCGAAGTGTCCGTTGCCGGGTCTGCGCTCTGTTCCGTAGGAGTTCCCTCCACCTTGACCGGGCAGGCTTCGTAGTCGTATACATAGTAGTTTTTGCGGACGCTCTTGCAGCGTTCGGTGTATTCCCTCGCCTGGGCCTCGGTTATCAAGAAGGATTTTATCGGATAGCCCGAAGGATGCGGGCAGGCGTCGAAGTGATGGTAGCCTTCACCTACATCCACCAGATTCCAGTAGTGATCCGTAGTGCCTCCGGCTCTCTCCAAATCCACATTGGGAATTCCCGCTCTCGTAAGCAGAGCCTTCGAACAGGCATAATAGTTGTAGCAGTCGCCCTTGCCCGTCATGAAGCCGACATATGCACCTATGAGCCAGTTTGTCTTATCCGAGGTTCCGATGTACTTGACATGGCCGTACACATAATCGTAGATTGCCGAGGCCTTGCTGCGCTTGCTCATGTCCGGCTTTATAATCTCGGCAAGTATCTTATCCGAAAGTTCGTTTATATAGTCCACGCTCAGGATAACGGGTTCTGCCATAAAGGAGGAGTCAAAAAATTCGCTCTCCAGTTGATTGTTACTCTCGGCGCTCCCTGCTTCCGGTGGCTGTTCGACGGCTTCCGTAACCGTGAGCTTAACCGTTACGCTGCTCTCGTTGCCGCTGCTGTCCTTCGCTGTATATATGACATCGTAGACCCCGGGAGTATAAAGATTAACCCTGCTCGCATCGACGCTCAGAGTCGGCGATTCGTCTTTATCGTCAGTAACGCTAACTCCGCTTCTGTATGATACGCGCGAGCCCTGTTCGATGCTCAGATCGACGGCTCCGTGGATTTGCGGAGGAGTGGTGTCCTTGTCGGGCCTTCCCTTAACAAAAATAACGACAGCGACTACGAAAACTGCGATAAACAAAAATATCAGACCTGCGACAGTCCTAGCTTTACTCCTTGTTTTTGCGGCAGCCTTCGTGCGATTTTCCCGTTTGTATGCCATTCAACAGACCTCTTTGCAGATTGCAGATTTTCCGGCCTCAGATAATCTTCGAAAGGCATCCGACCGGAACGGATTTCTCCAAGCGCCTTTCGATATTAAGATATTTATCATATTCCGTTCTTTTTGTAAAGAGTGGCCGAGGCCTAATGCTGAGGATTTCAAGCTTTCAGTAACTTTACAATGGGCTTATTAAATGATATAATTCATAGCATTAAAGAATAATTATTCACAGTAATATTCAGATTAAAAGAGGTTGAATATGGACGTAAGAACGGAATTAAAAGAAATGTTGCTCGATATATACTCGGATGTCGATTTTGATAACGAGCAAAATCTTGTAGACGAGGGTATACTCGATTCAATGGATATAGTCAATCTTGTTACGGAGATCAATGATAACTTCGACATCAGTATCGGTGCGAAGGACATGACCCCCGATAATTTCAACTCTCTGGAGGCTACGACCGCTCTGGTTCAAAAGCTCATAGACGAATAATAAGGAGTTCGACAGCTTATGCTATTTACTTCCTATAGCTTCATAGGCTTTTTGGCCGTGCTGTTTTTGCTGTACTATACGATTCCGACCAAGTACCGCAGAGCACTGCTTCTCGTCGCGAACTTCTGTTTTTATTATATAGCGGATCCGAGATATATCCCGTTTATAGTAGCGACAATTCTCAGCATCTGGTATGCGGGTATTCGCATAGGCGATAACTGGCTTGCTCAGGAGCGCGGCCTTGCGGAGATGGATTTTCCCGACAGGGAGGCCAAGAAGGCATATAGGGAGGCTCAGAAGAAGACCCGCAAACGTTGGGTAATCGCGGCCCTCCTGTTCAACCTCGGAATTATGGCCGTCATCAAGTACACGAACTTCGTCATTTACAATATCAATGGAGTGCTCGGTGCAGCCGGGAGCACCCAGCAACTTTCCTTTGTGAATATAATAATGCCCATGGGCATATCGTTTTATACATTTCAGGCTCTGTCGTACCTATTCGATGTAAACCGCGGAACCTGCGAGGCGGAGCGCAGCCTGCCTCGCTTTGCTCTCTTTGTTTCCTTCTTCCCGCAGCTTGTGCAGGGACCGATAAGTCGCTATCCAGATCTTGCGCAGACCCTTTATAACGAAGATCCCTTCGACAAGAAAAACCTCTACTTCGGCCTGCAGCGCATGCTCTGGGGTTATTTCAAGAAGTTGCTCGTAGCCGACAGGATGCTGGCATTGGTTCGTACCGTTACGGGAGATCCTTCCACATACCACGGCTCTTATGCGCTGGTGGCTATGTTATTCTATTGCATAGGACTCTACGCTGATTTTACGGGAGGCATAGATATAACGATAGGCGTCGCTGAGTGCCTCGGAATAAAGCTTCAGGAAAATTTCAATCTGCCGTATTTTTCGGACTCCCTCGCGGAGTTCTGGAGGAGATGGCATATGAGCATGAGCTCCTGGTTTAGGGAGTATATGTTCTTCCCGCTTTCCACATCCCGTCCCATGGGACGATTTGCCAAGTTCGTCAAAACCCATTTCGGAAACGCGCTCGGAAAGCGTCTGCCTCTGTATCTGTCGTCCTTCATAGTTTGGTTTGCTACGGGAATATGGCACGGCGCGAGTTGGAACTTTATATTCTGGGGCCTCGCCAACTGGGCGATTCTGATGCTTTCTCAGGAATTGGAAGGCTTTTATTCGGGTATGCGCGAGCGCTACGCATTTTTCAGGACCTCGACCTTCAAGGTTATAGCCGTAATAAGAACTTTTCTGCTGCTCGCACTCCTCAATTTTATCGACTGCTACCTAAATATTATTCATATGTTTAAAACCTTCCTCTCCATCTTTACGACGAGCAATTACCATTTGCTCTTCGACGGCTCCATGCTCAAACTGGGTATGAGCGGCCCGGACTTTATAGCGGCCCTAGCGGGTTCGCTGGTGATGCTTGCGGTGGGGCTCATGCAGGTTAAGGGCGGCAGCATTCGCGAGATGGTTGCGCAAAAACCGCCGGCTTTCAGATTTGTGTTTTGGTACGGAATGTTTTTAATAGTGTTAATTTTCGGAGCCTACGGAGTGGGCTACGATGCGAGCCAATTCGTATATAATCAATTTTGATATGAATACTAAAAGTAAGAAGATAATTGCGATAATAATATGTGCGGCCATCGCCCTTTCGGGCTTCTTCCTGCTTCAGCGACTGCTGATGCCGAAGTATGCCGTAGATTTAATCGAAGGGTCCTTTATCGCCGAGTACTACGACGAGGAGAAGGATTTCGATGTGATGTTCATCGGGGACTGCGAGGTATATTCCAATTTCTCGCCTGCGGTGCTCTGGAGCGAATACGGCATAAACAGCTTTATACGCGGCAGCGCCGAGCAGTATATATGGCAGTCTTACTATCTGCTCGAGGATGTGCTGCGCTACGAGACCCCGAAGGTCGTGATTTTCAACATCCAGTCGCTTCAGTTCGAGAAGTCTCAGCGTGAAGCCTACAACCGCATGACCCTCGAAGGCATGGAATGGTCGATGTCCAAGGTTAATGCTATAAAGGCTTCGCTGCTTCCCGAGGAGCAATTCCTCGATTATGTATTTCCGATTTTGCGCTATCACAGCCGCTGGAGCGCGCTGAGCGCGGAAGACCTCGAGTATATGTTTAAGTCTAAAAAGCAAACCCACAACGGCTACTCCATGCGGGTGGATGTATTGCCCGTCGAGAGCCTCCCGGAGCCCAAGATACTTGCGAACTATCAGTTCAGCGATTATGCCTGGAGCTACCTTGACATGATGCGCGAACTCTGCGCGGAAAAGGGCATAGAGCTACTGTTTATAAAGGCCCCCAGCGTCTATCCTCACTGGTATGCGGAGTACGATAAGCAGGTGCGGGATTACGCTGAAAAGTACGATATTCATTATATAAACTTCCTGGAGATTGGCGAAGAGACGGGCATAGACTACAGCACCGACACCTTCGACGCGGGAATGCACCTCAACCTTTCGGGCGCGGAGAAGACCTCCGTCTGGCTCGGAAAATATCTGCGCGATACCTATAATCTGCCCGACAGGCGCGGCGAGGAGCATCTGAGCGAGGTCTGGAAGCAGAAGCTGGCCGACTACGAGGCGGAAAAGCTCTATCAGTACGAGCTCTATGGAATAAAGCAGTAGATATACGCAATATCGGATATGTTGATGCAAAGATTGGCCCTGCAGCGGAGTTTCTTCTTTAAGAAAAACAAAGAGGCAGGGCTTTTTCGTCTCCAAATCTTAAAAATATAGAAATCGGAAATAAGTTTCAGTTTGTAACTGAAATTTTCTTCATTATGTGTCAAAATTAAATCGCCGAATGAATCAACAAGAACGAACACTGGTGATTGAAAAGCGGATATTCAAATTCGAGTGATAGATTTCGGATTTTATTTCAGAAGTTCTGGTATTGGGGACTTTCGGAGGTCGCAGGAGAATATGAAATATAATATAGATAAAGAATTGAATAGTTTATCAATGTTCAGTGGAGCAATGGTAGTGCATTTATATCCATTGGTGAATATTGTATATAGATTAAACAACTG
>JAAZLU010000224.1 GCA_012799165.1 Clostridiales bacterium | reverse complement strand
GATATCGAAGACTCGGACAGCAAGGCTGAGGTCGGTTTTACGATAGGCCTCCCGGATTATGGTTGCGCCTACATATTCATGAAGCCCTACGGTGGAATTTATGATTACACGACCATGGTGCACGAGTTCGGACACTACAACGCGGATTTTCATAATATGGAGATCCCGATATATCAGTGGTTTACAATTGATGTGATGGAGATACAATCTCAGGGGCTTCAATTACTTATATTGCCGCATTACTCGAAGATATTCGGCGCCAAGGCTACGGAATACATCGAGACTTACGAGCTTACGAATTTGGCTTATTCTGTGACCGCAGGATTTCAATTCGATGAATTTCAAGACACTATATATAGAAATCCCGATATGACAATCGAGGAAATCGATGAACTGGCGGGTAGGCTTGACGACGAATACAACTCCGGCTACAACTATTACGCCGAGCAGAGTTGGGTGGAGATCAGTCATAATTTCGAGAGCCCCATGTACTATATTTCCTATGCGACATCTGCGCTCGCCGCTCTGGAAATTTACGAGCAGTCTCATGAGAACCGCGATGAAGCCATAGATTGCTACATGAGAATAAGTGCGCTTCCCACCGAAGTCCAGTTCCAAGAGGCTCTGGAGATAGCGGGAATAAGCAATATGATCGACGAGGATAATATCAGAGCTCTTGCAGAGGCTTATCACGGGAGATATTTCCTTTACGAAGGTGAAGAAAAACCGAGCGAAGATGTGGAGCAGCCGAGCGACGGCGACAAGGCGCCTATTGAACACGATGTGCAGATTGAAAAACCCGAAGCAAAAAGCTCGTTTAAAACACTTACCAAAATCGTGGCGGCGGTCTTTTTGGTACTCGGCGTGATATTTGTCATTGTCGGATCCCGTAAAAAGAATAATTCTGAGAGCGCGGATATCCCCAATAGTCCGGATAATACAGTTGATTCTTTTATTCGAGATAGCGCAGATACCCCGGACAGCGCAGATAGCTCTGATAGTTTCAGTAGCTTGGAAAGTGCAGACAACTTGGAAAGCTCGGACAATGATGGCAAAGACAATTTGGATAGCGAGGAATGAAGAATAAGATAGACTACAAAAACAGTTCGGGACTGAAGATATTTTTACACTACTATAAGCCTCATATGAAGCTATTTTGTTTGGATATCTTCAGTGCCCTTATGGTGACGGCGATAGATTTAGCCTTTCCCTATGTCTCTCGACAGGCGATGCTCAAACTCATCCCCGAGAAGAATTTCACTGCATTTTTTACAGTTATGCTGATATGCGTCGCCGCTTATATTGCGAAAGGTTTTTTCTACTATATTGTAACGCGTTGGGGTCATGAGTTTGGTGTGAGGGTCGAATCCGATATGCGAAGAGATGTATTTGCGCACATGCAGACGCTCTCTTTTTCGTATTACGACGTTAACCGAACCGGTAAACTGATGTCGTGTGTAGTTACAGACTTAAATGAAATTTCTGAGCTGGCTCACCATGGGCCTGAGAACGTTATACTCTCTATTGTAACTATAAGCGGTGCGGTTGCGATAATGTTTACAATCGACGCGAGGTTGGCGACTGTGATGCTCATTCTCATCCCTTTGCTTGCGATACTGATAATGACGAGAAGGCGGCAGATGAGGATAGCCAATGTCGAAGTCAAGGCGCAGACCGCCGAGATAAACGCGGCCATAGAATCTTCTATTTCCGGCATGAGGACTGCCAAAGCATTTGCCAACGAGGAGTCAGAGATAGATAAATTTGCCGACGCCAACAGGCAGCTGGTTGCGGCTAAGGGTGAATCCTACAAGCAGATGGCGATATTCCACGGTTTTTCTGAGACGGGGACAACGATAATGCAGGTCTTCGTGGTAATGTTCGGCGGCTTCCTTATAATGCAGGATCGCCTAGATTTTCTGGATTTAGTTACATTTACGCTCTATGTATCCACCTTCACCTCGCCGGTAAGAAGGCTCACGATGTTTATGGACCAGTATCTCTCCGGTTCCGCAGGTTTCGGACGCTTTCTCGAATTGATGAGGACGGAGCCCGCGATAAAGGATTCTCCCGATGCCGAGGATATTGAGGATGTGAAGGGGAATATAAGCTTCGAAAATGTATCCTTCCACTATGGAAACGATGTGGAGGTGCTAAAGAACATTAATCTTGAGATTAAGGCGGGCGAGAATTTTGCCTTTGTCGGAGCCTCCGGAAGCGGTAAGACCACCATCTGCCACCTTATCCCTCGTTTCTACGATGTTATAGCAGGGAGCATAAGAGTCGACGGAGAAGATGTGCGAAGCATAACTCAAAAATCTTTGAGGGATAACATAGGAATAGTGCAGCAAGATGTCTTTATGTTCGCCGACACGATAATGGAAAACATTCGCTACGGAAGACCCGATGCGAGCGACTTAGAAGTGATTGCGGCTGCTAAGTACGCGGAGATCCACGACGATATTATGGCGATGCCTTCCGGCTACGAGACCTTTACTGGAGAACGGGGAGTGATGCTCTCGGGGGGACAAAAGCAACGAGTCTCAATAGCCAGAGTCTTTCTCAAGAACCCGCAGATAGTAATACTCGATGAAGCCACCAGCGCTCTCGATAGCGTAACGGAGGCTCACATACAGCTCGCCTTCGATAAACTCTGCGAAGGCAGGACGGCGATAATAATAGCACACAGGCTCTCCACGGTTCGCAAATGCGATCGGATAGCCGTATTGGATGACGGCAGGATTGTCGAAATCGGAAGCCATGAGGAGTTAATGGTTTTAGACGGAGAATATGCGAGGCTCATACATGCTCAGGAACTCATCAGTAACAACGAAGAACAGAATATCAAAACTTTCTAAACTTACGCTCGTATTAATCTTAGTCGCGCTGCTCGCGCAATCGACCTTTGCCGACTCGCTTCAGGAGGAACGGCGCATCCGCATACTCTTTACGAGCGATATACACAGCTATCTGTTTCCCGTGCGCTCTCAGATGCAGGGCGAAGTTAGGGAGCACGGCGGTGCGGCCAGACTCAAGACCTTGATAGACCGCTATCGGGATGAGAACACCGTCTATCTTGATTGCGGCGACTTTTCCATGGGGACCCCCGTGCAGAGCGCTTTTGCGAGCGACGCCTTTGAACTTCGTATGTTGGGCGAGATCGGCTGCGATGTTCTGACACTGGGAAATCATGAATTCGACTATGGGACGCCCGGTCTCGACTCCATGCTCAAAGCTGCTGTGTCTAGCGGAGATCGGCTTCCGGCCATAGTGGAATCCTCGATTTCATTCGAAGGGGAGCTCAGCGAGGACCAAAAACTGCTGAAGAAGAATTATGACTCGGGGCTTATTCAGCGCGCGATCAGCCTGAAAGTTAACGGCTTGAATGTTACCATATTCGGCCTGATGGGCGAAGATGCTGTCGAATGTGCACCCGATAGCGGGCAGATCTGGCGCTCGGCTAAGGAGACCGCAAAACTGATGGTGGAGGAATATGGGGATAGCAGCGACCTGCTGATATGCCTATCCCACAGCGGAACCATGGGTGACGGCAGCGAAGGTGAGGACGCGGAGCTTGCAAAAGCCGTTCCGGGCATAGATGTGATAATAAGCGGACATACACACAGTTTCCTTATGGAACCCGCGCAGGTGAACGGCAGCATCATCGCAAGTTGCGGGGAATATATTTCCCATCTAGGTGTGATTGATTTAATAGTCGCGGAAGACGGTAGCGTCAGCCTGGCAAATTATGAATTGGTGCCCTGCGACGAAAGCGTGGAGGAGGACCCCGCAATCGCGGAAAAGGCGGTAGCCGTGAAGGCTAAGATCG
>JAAZLU010000223.1 GCA_012799165.1 Clostridiales bacterium | reverse complement strand
GCTGTCCGCATCGACGATCTTGTAATTCAGCCCGCAGCGATCGAAGATCCTGATATAGGCATCGTGCATGGCCTGATAGGAAATATCCAGACCCACCTCGTCCTTGTCGAAGCTGTAGTCGTCCTTCATTATAAATTCGCGCGAGCGTATGAGTCCGAATCTGGGCCTCGCCTCGTCGCGGTATTTTGTCTGTATCTGGTAGAGATTGAAGGGAAGCTGCCGGTAGCTACTGACATCCCGGCGCACGATATCAGTAAAGACCTCCTCGTGTGTAGGGCCGAGACAGAAATCCCTGCCGCTCCTGTCCTTGAGCCTCCACATCTCGGGCCCGTAGGCTGCCCAGCGCCCAGACTCCTCCCAGAGCTCCGCGGGCTGAAGGGCGCTCATGTAAATCTCTTGAGCCCCCGTGGCGTCCATCTCTTCGCGCACTATCTGCTCAATCTTTCGAAGAGTCCTTGTTCCGAGGGTCATAAAACCGTACACGCCCGAGACGAGCTTTCTTATGTAGCCCGCCCGCAGCAACAGCACATGGCTTGCAATCTCCGCTTCCGCGGGGACCTCCCTCAATGTGTAAAGATACATCTGCGATGCTTTCATGTTTATGAATTGTCCTTTCTATATTATCAGGGCACTCGCCATAGCGGCGATGGCCCGTCCTTCGCCCGTCGCTCCGAATCCTTCTTCGCTGGTGGCCTTTATGCTTACTGCCTCTGGCTCTATACCCAGGGCCTCCGCCATAGCCTCCCTCATCCGCGGAATATGCGGCGCCATCTTCGGAACCTCGGCTATTATAGTTATATCTAGATTGACGATCGAGTAGCCTGCATCCTTTAGAATCCGAGCCGTCCTTCTTAAAAGCTCGCTTCCGGACATCCCTTCGCAGGCGGGGTCGCTGTCGGGAAAATGCTTGCCTATATCTCCGAGCGCGGCCGCCCCAAGCAGGGCATCCGCTGCGGCATGAGCGGCGACATCGGCATCGCTGTGCCCAAGCAAGCCCTTATCGAAGGGGATCTCTACACAACCCAGCATAAGCGGTCTTCCGACCACTAATTTATGAAGATCGTAACCCGTCCCGACCCGCATCCTGCGAGGCATATCCTCCGGTGTCGTCAGTTTTATATTCTCGTAACTTCCTTCAACTATGCTAAGCTTTCCGCCCATAAACTCCACCGCGGAGGCATCGTCCGTGAGGGCAATGCCGGCGGAAAGCGCTTCGTCGAGAGCTCTCTTAAGCAGCTCCGCCTCAAAGCCCTGAGGAGTTTGAACCTCGTACAGCTTGCTACTATCGAGGGTTTCGCTGCTCGTCCGGACGGTGTTCTTCGGTCTTACGCAGGGGATGGCCGCGCCGCTTTTTCGCATCTCCTCTATGACTCGCCCGATTACAGGGAGGCTCACGAAGGGACGGGCGGCGTCGTGCACCAGCACATAACGGCTCTGTTCGCCGAGCGCATCGAGCGCTTTTCGAACGCTGCCGCTCCTCTCCGATGCGCCTTCGACGAGCTTTACATCGCCGAGCTCGTAGCTATCCAGAAGCTCCCTACAGTATTCGAGATCTCCTTCCGGACAGGCCACGATTATCTCGGAAATTTCCTCAAAGCCGCAAAAGGCCCTGACGGCTCTGACAAGAACCGGCAGGCCCATGCACATCATATATTGCTTCGCAAGCTCTGCGCCCATGCGCCTTCCCTTGCCCGCGGCGGCTATTATGACCGAGATATCCGCTGCCATCCCTCTCTCCTAACTCGAAGGGGCGGGCTTTGCGAATATCATGCGCCCCGCCGCGGTCTGAAGTACGCTGGTAACCATCGCTCTTATGCTTTTACCTATGAATTTCTTCCCATTCTCCACGACTATCATGGTGCCATCGTCGAGATCTGCGACGCCCTGATCGTTCTCCTTGCCTTCCTTGACTATGAATATCTCCATCTCTTCGCCGGGAAGAACCACAGGCTTTAGGGTATTGGCCAGCTCGTTTATATTGAGCACCTTGATTCCCGATATCGTGGCAACCTTGTTTAGGTTATAGTCGTTGGTGACCACTGCGCCGTCCATAATCCGAGCCAACTTTAACAGTTTTACGTCCACCTCGTGGATATCCGCAAGGGACTTTTCCTTGCTTGTGTCGTAAATCTCTATACCGTAGTCGCTTTGAATTCTGTTGAGTACGTCAAGACCTCTTCGGCCCCTGTTCCTCTTAAGAGGGTCCGAAGAGTCCGCTATGTGGCGAAGTTCTACGAGAATAAAGTCCGGTATTATGTATGTGCCTTCAAGAAAGCCCGTCTTCATAATATCGGGAATGCGTCCGTCGATTATGACGCTCGTATCGAAAATTTTGGGAGCCGGCACTCCCTCCTCTTTGGATTCTTCCTTGGTTGTCTTTTCTTTGGCGATAAACCTACCGTCGAAGAGGGGGAAACTCGTATCGCTGCCGAGCCTGCGGCCCACGTTTATGCCCAAGGCTCCCAGCACGAGATATGTCGCTACGCTCAGTATGACGTTTATGCTCATTATCCTGATCTGATTGTAAATCTGAGATACCAGGAAGGCTATTAGGAAGCCTACTACGAGCCCCGCCGCACTGTATACAAGCTCTATTGCGGGAATCTTCTTAAGCCGCATGTCGAGCTTTTTAGCTGCTCTTTCCCCGCGGTTTTGGAACACCGAGAATAAATAATTAAAAATAAATCCGAATAAAGCCATTCCCGAAATGATCCACAGAATTTTTTCGCCGAGCCTCATACCCCAGGCTTCTCCGAGAACTTCCGGGCGTGCAGTATAACTGGTGATTCCATAACCGACAACCACTCCGCAGAGAACAGTTAATGCGCGGAATAGTTTTTTCAGCATTTGATTTCTTTAAATTCCTCCGTTTCTTTAGATTTTATTATATATGTAAAAGCAGCAGGCCGAACAGCGGGGAGCTATACGGTCCTGTCTATCTTATCGAGCGCGCTCTCTTCGGATATACCCTTAACAAGCACTATCTCGCTGGCG
>JAAZLU010000222.1 GCA_012799165.1 Clostridiales bacterium | reverse complement strand
TAGGCTCAGCGTCGAGGAGATATACGATATATTGCTCGAAAAGAGCGGCTACCTTAAGGCTCTGGAAGATGCACAGACCGTCGAGGCGGACGGACGCATAGAAAATATTATGGAGTTCAAGTCCGTAATTTTGGAAAAGAAGAAGGAGGCGGAAACCTTCGGCGAGGCCTTGACCCTTCAAAGCTTCATGGAAGGGATTGCCTTGATGGCCGATGTGGATAATCACGATCGCAGTCAGGATGCGGTCGCGCTCATGACCCTGCATTCCGCCAAGGGGCTGGAATTTCCTGTGGTGTTCATGCCGGGGATGGAGCTCGGGATATTTCCGAGCTACAGGACCCTCGACAGGGGCGAAGGCATCGAGGAGGAGAGGCGCCTCTGCTATGTGGGTATGACCCGCGCCAAGAGGATGCTCTTTATGAGCAGCGCAGAGATGCGCATGCTCTACGGCAAGACCGATTACAGTGCAGAATCCCCTTTTCTCAGTGAAATCGACGGGAAATACCTCACGGGAGATGCGTTATACGACAGAAAGGACCCGGGTCTTTCTTTCGACAGGTACGATTCCTATGCACCTTTTAAGAAAGGTCCTTACATATCGCCCTTGGCGGAGGCCGCGGAGCTGAAGAGGCAGGCGCGAAGGGCCAGGAAGGATACGCTCGAAGGGGAGGAAATCTTCGCGGGCGAGCAGGTCGAGCATCCGAAGTTCGGAGTCGGCACGGTTATCGAATCCAAGGGGAATGTCGTTACCGTAATCTTCGACGAATTCGGCACCAAGAAGCTTGCAAAGGATTTAGCGCCGCTTAAAAAGATAGAGGGATAATATTATGACGGACCCTAAAAAAAGAATGGAAGAGCTCTACGAGCTCATCGCGTATCATAACGACAGATATTACAATATGGACGAGCCGGAGATTTCCGACTACGAGTATGACAGGCTGAGCCTTGAGCTGCGCGCCCTGGAGGAGGAATTTCCGATCTTAGCCCGCGCAGATTCGCCTACAAAGAAGGTGGGTGGAACCGCGAGGAGGGAGCTTCGCAAGGTCGAGCATGATGTGCCCGTAATCTCCCTGCAGGATGTCTTTTCGAAGGAGGATGTCTTTGCCTTCGTCGAAAAACTTTCGACGGAGCTGGGTGAAGTGGATTATGAGGTGGAACGCAAGATAGACGGCCTTTCGCTGGTTCTGCGCTACCGCTACGGAGAGTTGGAGGAAGCGATAACGAGAGGAGATGGAATAATAGGTGAGAGTGTTTACGAAAACGCTCTGGTCGTTCGAAGCATACCCAAAACCATTCCCGAAAAACTTCCATATGTAGAGGTTCGCGGTGAAGTCTATATGTCCTCGGAGAGTTTCGAGGCCTTCAACAGGCGCCAGGAGGAGGCGGGCGGAAAAATTTATAAAAATCCTCGCAACAGCGCTGCCGGAACCATGCGGCAGCTGGATCCGCAGGTCGTAAAGGAGCGCGAGCTCGACATGTTTATCTTTAACCTGGAGATCTGCGAAGGCAGGAAATTCGAAGGTCATAGGGAGTCGCTCGAGTGGCTGGAGTCTCTAGGCTTTGCGATAAGCCCCGGCATGGTTCGCGCAAAGACCGCAGAGGAGGTCTGGGCCGCGATAGAGCATATCGGCAATACTCGCTACGATTTGAATTTCGGAATCGACGGAGCCGTGGTCAAGGTGGACAGCTTCGCTCAGAGGGAGCAGCTGGGCTTTACCAGCAAGGTGCCCCGCTGGGCTGTAGCTTACAAGTATCCGCCCGAGAGGCAGCAGACCGTCTTGGAGGATATAATCGTCCAGGTGGGCAGAACCG
>JAAZLU010000221.1 GCA_012799165.1 Clostridiales bacterium | reverse complement strand
TGATGGACAGCATGCAGGAGCGAGGCATAGTAGGCCCAGCGGACGGTTCACGCCCCAGAAAAGTGATGCTTTCCGTTGAGCAGTTTGAGGAGCTTCAAAGCCGAAGCGCGGAAGCGACGGATGAATCGGATTGGGAAACTTTTTAAAAGTCTACATTAAAACTTTAGGATGCGACAAGAACGGCGTTGATTCGGACAATCTGGCCGCCTTGTTGCTGCGGGAAGGTCACGGAATAGTGCAAAACTTGCAGGATGCCGACTTAATAATTCTGAACAGCTGCGCCTTCATCGAGGATGCGAAGAAGGAGTCGATCGATGCCTTCTTCGAGCTTTCAAATTCAAGAAAATCCGGCGCCAAGATGGTTCTGGCGGGCTGCCTTGCGCAAAGATATTCGCAGGAGCTTTCCGAAGAGCTTCCCGAGGCCGACTTCATAGTAGGAATAAACGAATACGAAAACTTTGTATATGCCCTCAGCGAATCGCCGCAGAGGCTGCTTACCGGAGCTTGCGGTCTTGAATATATGGAGCTACCGAGGCATTTTGAGGGCGGCGCGAGCGCTTATATAAAGATAGCCGAAGGTTGCAGCAATGTCTGCAGTTATTGCGCGATTCCCTACATTCGGGGTAGGTACAGGAGCAGAAAGTCGGAAAATGTGCTCGCGGAAGCGCGGATGCTGGCCTCGCAGGGGGTTAAGGAGCTGATAGTGATAGCTCAGAACATCACTTCCTACGGCAGGGATTTGGATCTGGGAGTGAATCTGTCTAGATTGCTGCGAGAATTGTGTAAAATTGAAGGCCTTGAGTGGATCAGGCTTATGTATTGCTACGAGGATGAAATCACAGACGAGCTGATAGAAACTATTAAAAACGAGGATAAGATCTGCAAATATATCGACATACCCGTACAGCATTGTTCGAGGCGAATACTCGAGGCCATGAACCGCAAATCGACGCCGGAATCCATTAGGTCTACGATAAAGAAATTACGTAAACATATACCGGGAATATCCATAAGAACTACGATGATCGTCGGATTTCCGGGCGAGAGTGCCGAGGAATTTGAGGAGCTCTGCGACTTCGTTTCGGAGATGCGCTTTGAACGGCTCGGAGTCTTTGAATATTCGAGGGAAGAAGGCACTTTGGCAGCGGATTTGCCGCATCAGATAGCCAAGGAGACGAAACGAAGGCGCAAGGACCGCATAATGCGACTTCAGCAGGCCATTTCCCTCGAAAATAACGAGAAATACATCGGAAAAACCCTGAAGGTGCTGGTCGAGGAAAGATTCGAGGACGGCAGTTACGAAGGGAGGAGCGAGTTCGATGCTCCGGAAATAGATAATGCCGTACTCTTTACAAGTAAGAAGGCACTCGAGCCGGGCTGCTTCGTCCCGGTCAAGATTAACGATGCTTTTGATTATGATTTAACGGGAGAATACTATGAACCTTCCAAATAAGCTGACCGTCGCGCGCATCGTGTGCGTACCGATATTCGTAATCTTATACGTCTCGGACATGTTCATCGCGGCCTGTGCCGTATTCGTAATTGCGGCATTCACGGATTTTCTGGACGGGCAGATTGCGAGAAAGCATGGTCTGGTTACGAATTTCGGTAAGATAATGGATCCTCTGGCTGATAAAATTCTCGTCTATTCGGCCTTTTGCTTGATGGTGGCGGATGCTACTCTACCGGCATGGACGCTTATAGTTATATTGCTTCGGGAATTTACGGTGTCGGGAATGAGGACGGTCGCTGCCGCCGAAGGTATAGTTATTGCTGCTGGCGCAAGCGGTAAGGCGAAGACGATACTTCAGATGATAGCCGTGCCTCTTCTTATAATTCGCTCGCTCAATCCTGTCGTGGACAAGGCAGGCTATATTATCTTCTGGGCGAGCCTCGCGATGACTGTGTACAGCGGTGCGGAATATGTAATCAAAAATATCGGAATTTTCAGTTTGAATGAGAGCTCTGGTACGGGCAGCGGCGAGACGAAGAAGGCCGGGGTTCCAAGCAGGGCGGGGGCTTTGCGCGGTGAGAATCTGGCAGCCGAGATTGCGCAGAAGGTGATAGAGCGGCTCAAAGAGCATAAGATAAGCCTTGCCGCCGCAGAATCCATGACGGGAGGGATGTTCGCTAAGGAGATTACCGATCGACCGGGAGTTTCTGCTTTCTTTGACCGGAGTTGTGTAACTTATTCGGACGAGGCAAAGATGAAGGATCTCGGCGTCTTGGAGAGTACGCTCGCGGAGTTCGGTGCCATAAGCGCTCAGTGTGCAGGAGAGATGGCCGAAGGCTTGCACGAAAGGACCGGCTGTGAACTTTGCATCTCCGTGACCGGCAATGCGGGGCCGGATCCCGCTGAAGGAAAAGAAGTGGGGGAGTATTATATCGGAATATGGTACGCCGGAACCCTTAAGATCCGCAGGCATGTAATGTCTTCGGGAGACAGGTCTCAAATCAGGAAAGATGCCTGCAATAAGATGTTTGAGGCTATTTATGATATATTATTTCAATAATATTGACATAAATGTAATTTAATGGTAATATGTACTAAAATTAAGCTTGACCAAAGCTTCCGTCTTGGGGTAAAATGAACAAGAACAAATGTTCTTGTTTTATAGAGATGTTGTGGCCTTCGGGCCGGAAAGAGGAAAAATGGCAAACAAGGTTAATAAAGACGAAAGAGATAAGGCTCTGGAAGCCGCAATTGCACAGATAGACAGGCGCTTTGGTAAGGGATCGATAATGTCCCTGGGAGACGAGAGTGCGAGACTCAATATAGAAGCTATCCCGACTGGTTCTGTCAGTCTGGATATAGCCATAGGGATAGGCGGTGTACCCAAAGGGAGAGTCGTGGAAATATACGGACCCGAGGCTTCCGGAAAGACCACGCTTGCCCTGCACATTATTGCGGAGGCTCAGAAGCAAGGCGGCAAGGCGGCTTTCATAGATGCAGAACACGCTCTGGATCCGATCTATGCCCGCGGAATCGGGGTGGATATAGACGAACTTTTGGTTTCTCAGCCGGATACGGGAGAAGATGCACTTGAAATATGCGAGATGCTAGTCAGGTCCGGTGCGATTTCGATAGTCGTAATAGACTCTGTAGCTGCGCTGGTACCCAAGGCGGAGATACAGGGAGATATGGGAGATTCGCATGTCGGACTTCAGGCGCGGTTGATGTCCCAGGCTCTCAGAAAGCTTACAGGCGTCATCAATAAAACCAATACTACGGTTGTGTTCATTAACCAATTGCGAGAGAAGGTCGGAATAATGTTCGGAAACCCGGAGGTTACGACCGGAGGCCGGGCGCTCAAGTTCTACAGCACGGTAAGGCTCGATGTGCGGCGCATCGAATCCATAAAGAAGGGTGACGAGATCGTCGGAAACAGGACGAGGGTTAAGGTGGTTAAGAATAAGGTCGCCCCCCCGTTTAAACTCACCGAGTTCGACATAATGTACGGCAAGGGCATATCGAGGTCCGGAGATATTCTGGATTGCGCCGTCAGTGCGGATCTCGTCGAAGAGATCGGTTCTTGGTACAGTTACAAGGGAGAGCGTATCGGCCAGGGCAGAGAGAACGTTAAGAGCTACCTCGAAGAACATCCCGAGATTATGGATAGACTAGAAGAAGGAATTAAGGAAATTTTCGTAGTCAAGAACGATGAAGATTTCGAAGTGGACGAGGATGGGGTAATAATCGAGGACTGATTTCGTTAAGCTGATTTTTCCTGAGTTTTGCGAACCGCAGCAAGAAATAATCAAAGATTTTGAAATTTCCGAAAATTATTGAGTATTCAATTCTTGACAGGGATTTACCTCTTTGGTATACTACTCCCGTTGCCGCTCTGAGTGGGTAATTTTTGAGTGCGAGAAGCCACCCGCAAAGGCGAGACCGGTTGGAGGAGGTAATTTATAAGTGTATGCAATTGTAGAGACCGGAGGAAAGCAATACAGAGTTTCCGAAGGCGACATAATCCGTGTGGAGAGACTTAAGGCGGAAGCAGGAGAAAGCGTAATCCTGGATAAGGTTCTGATTATCGGCAGCGAGGCCGAGACTCTGGTGGGTTCACCCTATCTGGACGGAGCCTTCGTGGAGACAGAAGTCCTCGAGAACGGAAAAGGCAAGAAAGTAATAATTTTTAAGTATAAGGCGAAGAAGCGCTATCGCAAGAAGCAGGGCCACAGGCAGCCTTATACGGATCTTGAGATTAAGAAGATCGCCAAGAGCGGCGGAAAGAGCGAGAAGAAGGCCGAAAAGCCTGCAGCTCCCGCCAAAGCGAAGGCTGAATCCGAAAAGCCGCAGCCAGCTCCCGAGAAGGAATTCGATTTCAACGCCATGACAAAGGCGGCTCTCGTGGAATTTGCGGGGGCCAGAGGGATTGAGCTCTCGATGCGTCTTAAAAAGGACGAGATGATCGCAGCGATTGAAGAAGCTCTCAACGAGTAAATTAGGGATCGGAGGTATCTAAGATGGCAAGTAAAAAAGGTGTAGGCAGCTCTAAGAACGGCCGCGATTCCGCATCTAAACGACTCGGAGTCAAAAGAGGAGACGGTCAGTTCGTCAGCGCCGGAACGATACTCGTTCGGCAGAGAGGCACAAAGATTCACCCCGGCAATAATGTTGGCAAGGGCGGAGACGACACATTGTTCGCCACACAGTCGGGAGTCGTAAGATTTGAAAGGAAGGATAAGACGCGTAAAAAGGTGAGCGTTTATCCGGAACACGCATAAACACACGGGCCTCTATGGAGAACATAGAGGCCTCATTTTTATTTAGAAAATGTTTGTAGATAAGGCAACCATTAAAATTAAATCGGGCAAGGGCGGAAACGGAGCAGTCTCCTTCAGGAAGGAGGCCTTCGTTCCTCAGGGCGGCCCCGACGGAGGAAACGGAGGAAGGGGTGGAGATGTCGTCTTCGAGGTCGATTCGGGCCTTCGTACTCTCATGGATTTTCGCTATAAGAGCAAATATAAGGCGGAGAACGGTGAAGACGGCCGCGGCAAAAAGCAGTTCGGCAAGGACGGGAAGGATCTTGTGATAAGAGTCCCCGAAGGTACTGTAATTAGGGACGCCGAAAGCGGTCTTCTGATGGCCGATCTTAGGGAGAAGGGGACGCGATTTATTGCCGCCAAAGGCGGTAGAGGCGGCCGCGGCAACGATATGTTCAAGAATTCCGTGCGCCGGGCTCCGAATTTTGCGGAAGCAGGGGGTGCCGCTCGGGAAAGAGTAGTAATCCTCGAGCTCAAATTGATTGCGGATGTAGGGCTCGTGGGATTTCCTAATGTCGGAAAATCCACTCTGCTTTCGGTATCCACGAATGCAAATCCGAAGATAGCCGGATATCATTTCACTACTCTTACGCCGAATTTAGGGGTAGTTAACCTCTTTGACAAGAGTTTTGTAATGGCCGATATTCCGGGGATAATTGAAGGAGCCAGCGAGGGGGCCGGATTGGGCCTCGATTTCCTGAAGCATATCGAACGCACAAGAATGCTGATTCATGTCGTGGATGTTTCGGGAAGCGAGGGAAGGAATCCCAAGGATGATTTCGATAAAATAAATGCGGAACTGCGATCCTATAGCTCCAAACTCGCAGAGAAGCCGCAGATAGTATGCGCTAACAAGATGGATATCTGTACACCGGAGGACTACAAGGAATTTAAAGAGTATGTCAATTCCAAGGGTTACAAAGTTTATCCCTGCAGCGCGCCCATACATCAGGGTCTGAACGATTTGCTTAAGGCGGCCTTGACTATGCTCCTTTCACTCCCCGAAGAAGATGATCCCGTCATCGAATTCGAAGATATTGCAATTCCTCAAGAAGAAGATTATAGGAAAGTTTATATCGAGAGAACTCCGGAGGGCTTTCTACTTACGGGTAAACAGCTTAAGAAAATCTTCGACTCCACGAATTTCAACGATGCCGGATCCCTGCGCCACCTATATAAGTATCTGGAAAATAGCGGTGCAAAGGAAGAGATGCTCAGGATGGGTCTTGAAGAAGGCGACATCGTAACCGTTATAGACTACGACTTTGAATATTACGATGACTGATTTTCAGACAAAACTGGATAGATTGCTGCCGCGGGTTGAAAAGCCCGCGCGCTATATAGGCGGAGAGCTTCACAGTGTGGTCAGAGAGCCTGACGGATCGCAGCTGCGCTTCGCCTTTTGCTTTCCGGACAGTTACGAGATTGGGATGTCCTATATGGGGCTCAACATCCTCTATCATCTGTTGAATAATACTGAACATACCTATTGTGAGCGCTGCTTTGCGCCTGCTCCGGATATGGCCGAAGAGATGCGAAAGGCGCAGCTTCCGCTCTTTACTCTCGAAACCAAGACCCCTCTGTCCGAGATGGACATAATCGGATTTACGCTGCAATACGAGCTTTGCTACAGCAATGTTCTTATGATGCTTGGCCTTGCCGGGATTCCTCTGAGAGCTTCCGAGCGTTCGAGGGAGCATCCTCTGATAATCGCTGGAGGTCCTTGCGCCTTCAATTCGGAGCCGATAGCGGATTTCTTCGATGTTATTCTTACAGGAGACGGAGAAGAATTGCTTCCCGAATTCTGTAGAATATATGCTGTTTTCAAGGCGGAAGGTAGAAGCAGGGAAGACTTTCTTGAGAGAGTTTCCGGGCTCCGGGGTATATACATACCATCATTTTATGAAGTCGAGCGAGATGAAGAGGGGAGCTATTTGCGCCATAGAAAGCTTCAGGAATGCGCGCCGGACAAGGTTCTCAAGGCCATAGTGCGCGATATAGACAAGGTGGATTTCCCAAAGAAGAACATAGTTCCTCTTATAGAAGTGGTTCACGATCGTTCCGTCGCCGAACTGTTTCGCGGCTGCAGCGCGGGATGCAGATTCTGTCAGGCGGGTATGATTTACAGGCCTGTTCGCGAGCGTAGCGAGGACCGGGTTATGGATATAGCGGTGAGCCAACTCGAGAGCAGCGGACATGAGGAGCTTTCACTTCTTTCACTTTCGACCTCGGATTACACACAATTTGAGTCCCTCGTTACAAGACTTAAAAATTACTGCAGGGATAATAAAGTAAATCTTTCTCTTCCATCCCTTCGCATGGATAATTTCAGCTTCGAGCTTTTGAATGAGATTCAAGGAACTCGCAAGTCGGGCCTCACCTTTGCCCCCGAGGCAGGAACACAGAGACTTAGGGATGTAATAAATAAAAATATAACGGAGGAGCATATCTTCGGCAGCCTGCACCGTGCCCTTGAGATGGGATGGAATTCCGTAAAGTTGTATTTCATGATTGGCCTTCCGGGAGAGACACGCGAAGATCTCGACGGAATTGTTGATCTTGCGGAGAGGATAATGGATATGGTTCGAGAGCATAATGGAGGAAAGATCGGACGATTCAATCTCTCCGTATCCGTTTCCAACTTTGTTCCCAAGCCTTGCACTCCTTTCATGTGGGCAAGGCAGGACAGCCCGGAAGAATTTGAGGAGAAGCAATTCTATCTGAAGGACGAATTAAAGAAAATTAAAGGCGTTTCTTATCGCTATCACGACCCGTTCGCCTCGATGCTTGAGGCGGTCTTCGCCAGGGGCGGAAGGGAATTGTCTTGCATGCTTGAACGCGCCGTTGAATTGGGGGCCTGCTTCGATGCCTGGACGGAAGGCTTTAAGGAGGATGTCTGGCGACAGGTTCTTGAGGAATTCGCAATCGATGAAAACTATCCGGCGCTTGCAGGAAGCGATACTTCCGCCGCTTTGCCCTGGGAAATAGTCGATTGTGGCGTAAGCAGAGAATACTTGATTTCCGAGTGGGATAGGGCGATGCGGGGCGATACTACGAAGGATTGCAGGTACGGATGTAACGGCTGCGGGGTAAACGAGTACACGCGCTGCGATTGGGGCGGAATCTATGCATAGATATCTATTGGCGTTCTACAAAAAAGGATATATGCGCTTTATCTCTCACCTCGACTTGCAGAGACTATTTCGCCGCAGCATGAAGAGAGCGAGGATCGAACCGGCCTACACGGGGGGCTTCAACCCTCACGAGCGCCTCTACATTGCTCAGCCTCTGTCTCTCGGTTTTGAGAGCGAGAAGGACTATTTTGAAATCTATTCGGAGCGACTGTATGAACCTTCCACGCTATCTGAAATGTTCAATTCCGCGCTGCCGGAAGGCATCAAAATAACTTTTTGCAGGGAAATCTTGCTCGAAGGTAGAAAAATCTCCGCAAGGATGGATTGGAGCGAATACCGGGCAATTTTTCTTGCGGACAAAAGACCGGACATCGAAGCTTTTCTCGCGCAGGAAAGGATTTGCATACTCAGGCGCGATAAACGCCGCAAAAAGATGGTGGAGCGGGAAGTGAAAGCTTTGATACGATCGCTGGAATGCGTGCTTTACAGCGACGGCGTATCGATGCTTAATATGGTTCTTAGGAGCGCCGCAAACGAGACGCTCAACCCCGCGAGTCTCTTGGAGTCCCTTTGCGAATTTTCCGGATTGGAAGTTTCCCGCGAAGATATGCGGATAACGAGGTTGGATTCATTTGTTGAAGAAGAGGGCGAGCTTTTACCGCTCTCCGAAGCTCGTTGAAAATGATATTTTAAATTAATTGCCGAACAAATAGTCTTCGATTGAATCAAGATTGAAAACAGTTAATTCATAGATTCAGCGTTGACTCTGGACAATAAGGTGGTATAAAATTAAATAGGTGGGCAGCCTGCCCACCTTTTCTTACCTCAATGTGCGTAAATTAGGTTTAGGTAATTCTTTATGGAAAATGAGAACAGGCTCAGCACACAAGAGCTTTTAGAACTGCTTTTTAAAGAACGTAGTCTGGAAAGTTTTCTGTCGAGGGATGAAAGCAGCTTTCTGATGCCTTCTTTCAGTGAGTACATAAGCAGACTATGCAAGATGCGAGGTGCCGTGGCCGAACATATTATAATGCGTGCCGATATAGAAAAATCCTACGGCCACCAGCTTTTCAGCGGAAAGCGCAATCCTTCGCGGGATACCGTTATACAGATGGCCTTCGGATTTGAGAGCGACGTGGATCAGGCTCAAATGCTCCTTAAGGTAGCGCAGAAAACTCTGCTTTATCCTCGTGTAAAGCGAGACAGTGCCATAATCTATTGCCTTCATAACAGGATTTCCATAGTGGACACACAGATTATTCTGCACGATCTCGATTTGCCGCTACTCGGAGGAAGAAAAAATGAGAGAGATTAAGTCGGTAGTTAGAGACATTCAATCCGCATTCGACAAAAATAATTATCCTTCCGAATTCCTAGCCGACTACGACCAAATAGAATGTCTGGCCGGTCACTACGGCAGAGAGACCTTTCTGGTACAGAAAAAGAACAGCGAAGAGCTATTTATTGCCAAGTGCTACGACAAGTCGGTGTTTTCTTTACCTGCGGACGCAGATCTTCTGAGCGATCTTGAGCACCCGGGCCTACCTCGCTTTGCAGCTTGCTACGATAACGACAAGATGCTCTGCATAGTCAGGGAATACATTGAGGGTACGCCGCTTGGCGAGTACGCTGCAAAGCGCTCGCTTTCAAGTGATGAGATTAAGGATATATGCGTTCGCCTCTGCGACATACTCAGCTACCTGCATAAGCGTCCCAAACCCGTAATACATCGCGATATTAAACCGGGAAACATAATAATCAGACCGGACGGCAATATAGTGCTCATAGATTTCGATATAGCTCGTATGTTCAGAGACGGAGCGGGTGAAGACACCGTATTCTTCGGCACTAAGGGATTTGCTCCTCCCGAACAGTATGGCTTTGCGCAGACCGATGCAAGAGCCGACATTTATTCCTTCGGCGTGCTGCTGCGCTGCCTGCTTACCGGCAATATAAGAGAGAACCGTAATATACGGCTCGACCCGGGCCTTCAGGCTATAATTGACAAGTGCACGGCCTTTGCTCCCGAAGACCGCTTTAAGGATATTTTGGAGCTAAAGTCTGCTCTTTTAGCTGCAAAGGGCAGTCGTCCTAAGCTTTCAGTTAAGCAGATTATCCGAGCGGCTGTTTTAATTCTTTTGTTCTTTGTTATCGGATTTGTTGTCGGGAGATACACGAATCTGTTTTCACCACCTCCTAAAGCCATAAGTTTTTCCGAGCCTCTTATAGAAGCCGCCGTAAGGTTACAGCTCGGGGTTGGAGCAGAGGCAAATTTGAATGAAGAAGAACTGTCCGAGGTAAAACAACTCTTCATCTTCGGAAAAGAAGTCTACAAGGATGAGGAAGCCTTTTTTAATAGGAAGGTAGATGAAAGCGTGCGCGGGGGGCTCAAAAATCTGGAAGATATTCGCATGTTGCCTAACCTGGAGGTGCTTTATATCGCCCATCAGGGAGATTTGGACATCTCTGGCCTTGAGCAAGCTTCGAACTTGTGGTCCTTGCAACTTAAAAACCTAGGGCTTTCCGATTGTAAGATTCTGAGTGAACTTAAAGATCTTAAGCATGCCTGTCTTTTCGACACGGATATAAGTGATTTTCGAGCATTGGAAAGCTGCGAACGCCTCGAGAGTTTGAATATCGGATTGTGTCCGATAAGGAACATTGAGCAAATCGGGGAGTATCCGTGGCTGCGGGAGCTGGGCATTAACAATATAAAGATGGAGAGCTTAGATGGCCTGGAGGCAATCCCCCGACTTAAGATAGTGTATCTGGAACACTCTGAAATTGAGGATATCTCCGCTTTGCTTAAGTTAGATTATCTAGAGACGGTCTACGCGGGAGAGGAGAATTTCGTGCAGATAAGTGAGGTCCTTGCCGGAAGCGATGTGGAAGTAGTGCTTTCTTTGCATTAGTGAGCTCAAAAACTTTTCCTCCTGAAAACACAAATGTAAATAATCCTTAAAATCTAAGAGGTGGGCAGGCTGCCCACCTTTTTATTCTTTTACGGTGATAACTTTATTGTATAAATTCATCACTATTCAAGGAGGTTCAGCTATGGGAAAGCGCTTATTATCGATATTTATGATGGTATGCCTT
>JAAZLU010000002.1 GCA_012799165.1 Clostridiales bacterium | reverse complement strand
TGGAGTCAAATACTAATCGCATTTGTGGATATCATCCAAATGCAAACCTATTCGCCTCGGCTCAGTGGGACAGAAGGGCAAATTTGGACTATTATGGTCGTTGTAAAACTACGGATGTAATTTATATTCCCCCTAAAGAACGCCAGATATTATCAATCGAAAATACCCTTCCAAAAAAAAGTTTCCTTTTCCCTCCAACTAATACTTATCCGGAACTTAATACTTTAGTGAACACTATGTTCGAGGGGAAGGTATATGAAAATCTTGTTCGATATCCGCCGAATGTGAAATTATACGATGAAGCGAAAAAATATAATTGCAAGGAACTATATGATAAATTCGATGAAACATATGACGGTCGTTTAATTTCCCTTTCACTGTTAGTGGCCCGGGAAGAATTGAAATCAGGTAAAAATAACAAAGTGGCATATGGTGATATTGCTTTCGCTCTTCTCATGCTTGCTATGCCGAATAAATCGCTTGAAATATTACAGACATTATTAAAAGAATACCCTGATTATGTAGATGCTCTAGTTATAAAGGGCCTCTGTCAAATGCGTATGGACTATATGAAGGAATCTATTACATCACTTAATAAAGCACTTGATCTGCAGGATTCCGATGATATTCGTTTTTATCTTGGCGTAGCATATGCGTGGAGTGGGTATCCCAGCGAGGCTTATCGAATGTTCAGCAGCATTCAGGAACAACACTGGATAAATCAAGCACAGGAAATTATTGAAAATCTTAAAAAATTCTTGCCCCATGTAACGGGAACTCTCGGAGATGTTCATCTACCGATATCACATCCGATTTCATTGACATTACAAAGTAATACAAGTACCTATTTTGATTATAAAGGAAAGGAAAAGTATCTCTGTCTAATTAGGGATAAGGAAATTTTGGCAACACCGGAAGAACATGTTAGACAAGAATTTCTTTATTATCTGATAGAAACCTTAGGTTATCCTAAAAAGACTATTTTGGTTGAAGAATCCCTTGCTCACATTGACCGCGAACTTCGTGATAGGGTTGATATCTTGGTAAGCTCTTCCGACAAGCTAAGCCGAAAGAACTTATTGATGGTAGAGTGTAAAGCCCCCAATGTTCCACTTGATGCAATCGTAGGCGAACAGGCACTTCGATATAATCAAATATTAAGAGCAAAATATATTGTTCTTACAAACCTGGACGAGACTCAAGTGTATTATTATGATGCGAAAAATGAACAATATACTTCTAAAATGGCTATTCCGAATTATGAACAATTATTGTCTGAGGCAGGAATAAAAAGTGTGCCAGATAACGATTTCCAATGGGTTCGTCCTGATTACACAGAATTGGAAAACACTCAATTGCAAAATAGTTATTTAGACATTTACTTGGGTGGCGATATTGACAAAAAATTATACCCCGCAATTTTAAATCTTGCTTTTATGCTTATGGACAAAGAACATAAATTACAATGTCCATTCGCAATCCCACCCTTTACAATTCTAAAAGATAATGGCTTAACGACAAAAGCGCCGGGAAATCCGGGTGGAGGAAGCTATCGTGGCAACTATCGTTGGTTCAGCGTACAAGATGAAAATAAGCGCATTTATAATGTCTATCTAGGAGTTTTCGGCTGGGTTTCTATTGAGGATTTTGGGGAGAGGAGAGGTAAAAGCTATTTGGTGGTAGCTGTTGATAAAAACAGCGCACCTCTTTCTATATTACAAATCAATCTGGGAAAGCATTTGCGCTCTAACGAATCAAAACATGAGTTAGGACATAGCGGTATCCGTTCCAGAAAACCGATAACAACTTTGATGCAATATATAGAAAAAAGAGCTCCTTACCTGCTCGGAAATAAAGAACGCATTCGTTTAGGCAGCTTAGATACATCACAAAACTTGCTGCTTTCAGACACAAAAACGGCAGAAGTAGTTGCAAATATCATATCCTACGCATTGCTGCGATTCGAGTTGCGTGAAAAAGGTATATGATAAAAATGGAAGGGAAATTTAATATTTTTTGGACTGCTTAACAAGGCACAAGCTATTTACCATTCACTTTAAAGGATTAATTAAAATTGAATTCAGCTTGCATGAAGATTCACATCGGGTTCGTAGACTCGACCAGCTCCATTATTGATTGGTATATGTTTTCCGGACTTTTAATAATAAAAAGCTTTTCGTTTATTAAAATATGCTTCGAATCCCGCGTTATATAAAAATCGATATCCGATACCGACAGGCGCAGCAGGCCTTTACACTCTTCGGAAGGAAACCAATCATTAAAAAGAGTGTGAACACAATATGAATACCGAAGATTTTTCAATATAGGTAACAGTTCTTGGTATTCATTCGAAGATGGCAAAATATCTATGGCTGTAGCTTCACCCAACGGAATTGCCGCAAAATTTTCAATGGTCGCTTCATCGCTAAAGATTAATATTTTTATACTCTCTCCTTCAGAAAAATCAAAGCTGGCAGTTCTTAAAAAAGAATTACTACGACTGCCAAAGCGATAATAATACAGCTTAGGAATATAAATTTTTTACTCCTCATTTATATACACCCTCTTCACATATTTGCTGGTGAAGAGCTTAAGCAGTGCGCTGTAGTCGAGGCTGAAGTCCACGGTATCGCCGGGTTTGTAGCCGCAACCGCTCGCATCCATAAGAAGGTGGTCGGAGGAGGCTCCTAAAATCTCCGCCTTAGTATTCAGCGGAGTGAGCCCGTCCGGGTCGGTATCCTGCTTTCCGACGGCAAGGATTGCGCGGCTTATAATCCCTCTGTCCTCGTACTCGGGAACATTTCCGAAGGCATCCATGCCGACCTCTCCTATGGGAACGGAAGGCTTATCCTTGAGCTCTATTATCTGTGCCCTAAGCTGAATCGCGTCGCCGAAGGCTCCGGGTATGAGCCCCCCGTAGGCGGTCTCCCTTCCCAAAATGAAGGACTCTCCTAAGCGAAGATTGTTTATTTTTGCAGGTAGCTCATCCCGCGAGATAAGATAAATGCTCGAACTGTTTCCACCCGAAATTATGGGCAGTTTTATGCTGAATTTCTTCTCTATCTTTTCGGCTATCTCGCAAAAGTGGCCGAGGTTATCCGCCTTGGGCATAATCGCGCCGTAGCAGGACAGATTTACGCCCAGTCCCTCGAGCTTTACATTCTGCATCTTGAGTATCTCCCCGCAGAGCTCGAAAATCTCCTCCTCATCGCGGAAGAATACGCCCTCGCGGAGATCCCCCATATCTATCATCAATATAACTTTGTGGGTCTTGTTTTGCCTTCCAGCCTCTTCGTCGAGCAGCCTCAGGGTATCGATGTCGGAGTTTAAAGAGATATCCGCCCAACGGATTGTCTGCTCTATTTCGCAGTGCTGGGGGAGGCGCAAAAGCACGGTCTCCTTGCCCGACATGCGAGCCTTATCCGCGTAGCTCTCAAGATTTTCTATCCGCGAATCCGCCAGATAATCGAGGTATTCGCTGCCTAGTAGCATATCTATTATTCCAGAATCGGCGCAGAAACTCTTTGTTACTATCATCAGAGAGCAAGCGCCCTTCTTCGCGAGATCTTCAAGGATTTTTAGATTTTTAGCGAGCTTCGCTAGGTCGATTCTTAACTGTGGATACATTTGCGCTCCTTTCTAGGATTTTACCTTCCTTCTGGGGCAATGAATTCGCGAGCATGTCTCGCACTCGTGATTGCAGTCGGGCAGCTTGCTTTCGAATTTTGCGTCCATTTGCTTGCCCGTGCTCTTTATATCTTTCTGTTTGTCTGTAGCTTCCTCAACTGCCCGTGCCGCGGCATCTTCTATATCCGCTTTTGCGCTGCGCATCTTGCGGGCTTCCAGCTGCGATTGACGTCTGGCTTCGAGCACTTCTTCCTGCGTCGCACCCCCTATCTTTTCGGGATTGCAGTACGCGGACATATCGTAGCCCATAGCTTCCATCGCTCTAATCTCTTCCGCCTTCTGCTCTTCCTTCCTCTGCCGCTCCGCCGCTATCGCTCTCAATTCGGTTGACACGCGCTTCTCCTCGGTCTTCTGCTCCTCGGAATATCTCTTCGCGGGGAACTTCACGCCTAAAGTCTGCTCCAGCAGTTTAACGGCTCCCTCTCTGTGCGTCTTCGAAAGCACGCCAAGAGATGCCATTATATAATCCCTATCCAGCATAAAGCTGACTCCTTCGCCTGGATAGAGCTTAAGACCGTTATCGTTATCTTTGAGAATCTTTTTCATTATCTCCACACCGCCCGGAAGCCTCGTAAGCGCTCCTCCGGTGCCTACGATATGCCTCACCTGTGTAAGGTCCTTGCCCTCCGCCAGGGTGCTTCTTCCCGATGGGCCGTAGACATAACGCAATTGTCCTGCATGCCTTTCGACGCCTCTAAGCACTGCCTCCGTCGTAAGTATATCGACGAGCGCAAATTCCTCCGGTGTTTTCGGCATATATTTATAGCTCTCAAGAACCCTGTCCGCATCTATTCCCTTCTCGGCGCAAAGCTTGGCAAACTTATCCTCGCCGATGGATTCTATTACCTTCATGCGGTTTATGTAGACACCAAGATCACCCTCGACCGTGCGCTTGGCCTTCGGCTCGGGAGCCGTCAGTATACGCGCAACCATGTCCGAATCCTCCGTTACGGAGTGCACATCGGTCGTCGCACCCCCGACATCTAAGGTTATAACATCGCCTATGCAATCGTAGATGAGCTTCGTGCATTCCATAACCGCGCCCGGAGTCGGAATTATCGGGCCATTCACCATGTCGTGGACATGCTCCATGCCCGGTGCCTTCGTTATGTGTTCCTCGAAGGCCGCCTGTATGACCCTCCTGCAGGGCTCCACATTCAGCTCGTCTATCCTAGGATAGACATTTTCTATATTGTAAAGAGGCATGCCGCTCTCCTCATCGAAGATTAGCTTCATCTCCTCCTGATTTTCTATATTTCCGGCGTAGATTACCGGCACTTTAAGTCCCATGCTGCGCAGCATCTCGGCATTGTAGATCGCCGTGTCGCGTTCGCCGAAGTCCACGCCGCCGGCCAGCAGTATAAGGTTGGGCTTAACTTCCTTTATCTTCGCCAGATCCGACCTGCGAAGTTTCCCGGCCGTCACATAGTGAATTATCCCGCCCGCGCCCAAGGCCGCTTCCTTCGCCGCCTTAGCGGTCATATCGTAGACGAGTCCGTGAACCGTCATCTTGAGCCCGCCTGCAGCCGAAGAAGTCGCCAGCATCATGTCGTATTCCAAGCTGTCTATGCCTGCTCTCCGCTTTAAAGCATCTATAGCCTCGGAAAGGCCGATGCGAACATCACCCTCGATTACGGAAGTGTGGGATTCTCCCTGCGCGAAGAACTCCGGGCTGTCCGAATCGAGACCCCGAAACGCGTTTACTACCGTGGTGGTAGAGCCTATCTCGGCCACTAAAACATCTACCTTCATTTAAATCCCTCAAAAGATACGGCCGCGGCCGCGGCGGAGACTCT
>JAAZLU010000220.1 GCA_012799165.1 Clostridiales bacterium | reverse complement strand
CGCCTTGGCAAGGCGATGCTCTACCACTGAGCCACTTCCGCGCATGCACCCTTTTTCAGCGGCAACATATAATATAGCAAAGTTGGATTCACATTTCAAGAATATTCGGGATTTTATCAAATTTCTCTAACACAAGATTCCAAGCGCTACAGAGTTAACCCGATGGGCATCACTATATAAAAGCGCTTCACAGCTTAACAAGCATTCACTCTCTAATCCAATATTCCCAGATACTCCTCCAAGGTAATTCCCTGTTCGTATATTTTGGCGGCAGCTTCTTCTCCGACATATCTCACATGCCAAGGCTCATACTGATAACCGGTAATATCTTCTTTGCCGAGAGGATAGCGGATTATGAATCCGAATCTGTGGGCGTTTTCCGCGAGCCAGATACCTTCCGGCGCTTTTCCGTATTCAGTGGTCAACTTGTAATCCACCGAGGGGGAAGTTACATCAGCACACAATCCGGTCTGGTGCTCGCTCTGCCCCGGACGGGCGCTAAACCTATTTGCCTCTTCCTCGCCGTAACGGTTTGCATAGTCGTTGAATATACCTTTCTGATAGCTGTAAGGCCTGTAAGCCGTCCTTATGCCTATCTCGTGACCCTCCTCGGCAGCCGCTTCGCACATCGCATCCAGATGCTCCGCAGCTTCCTGACGCATATATCTCATTATGGCGGCATGGCTGCCCACCTGATGTTGTACTACTATAAGGTCGGTCGGTTCATAAGATTCCGACAAGGGATGAGTTTTATTAACCAGCAGGAGCCAATTGTCCGTAACCTCTGTTATCTCGCCATTCTCGTTGAGGCTCGGCGGTACTACATCCGGATTGGCGGGTTTCGGAGAAACAGCATCGCCGCTCCCGATTTCAACTTGTAAATTTGAGTCCTCTTCAGGCTCTGAATTCAAATTCTCGTCGATCTCCAAAACAGCTTTATCCTCTCCGACTGTCGAATCCGCTTCCTCCGATAAAGCGGAATTGTTCGCTCCGTCAGCGAACTCGGCTTCCGAAGTTTCGCACAAATCTGCAACTGCCTCATCATCCGACGAATCTGCAGGAGGCTCTTCTTTTTTTGAACAGCTACTAAGAAGCGACAGTGGAATAATAAAAAGTAAAAGAAAGGCCGACAATCGCCTGAGAAAGTGCTTCGTCCTAGTTGTCACAATAGCTGAACGCATTAATCTTCCTTTCAATAAACAGCTCGACAAAGATTATACTTCTTTATATAATCGGGCCGATTTGCGAATTTACCTCCCTCACTCCTTATGGTATACTTTCAGGGAAATACGCGCCCGTAGCTCAGTTGGATAGAGTATCGGACTCCGACTCCGAAGGCCACAGGTTCGAATCCTGCCGGGCGCACCATCCAGATACGATAATCGATATAATTTATCGCTTATCGTATCGCCTTTTTATCTACTGCATAATTTGAAAGAGTCGGCCCGTGCAATCTTAAAAAGAACTTATGCCTGCAATTCTTCTGAGAACTTGAATATCGGTTTCGAAAGGAGCCGAGCTAAGTTTTCCCGGCATGGATATTACGTCCTGAACCGTTTGTTCAAGCAGTTCTTCCGAGACTTTCAAGTTGCCGCAAGTATTGACGTAGTAGTTTTGCAGATCTTCTATATCCTCGAAACCAGCCAACCCTAATACATGAGCACGCATAGCCGGATCCGCTTCCCTCAGAAACCCCTTCAAGAAATAAGCGCAAGCCCTTCCATGTGCTATATTATCCGTATAGGTCAATCGATAGCTAAGTGCATGCGGCAGGCTTGTTCCTGTATGCGTAATAGCCATTCCAGCCATCATAGATGCTCGTAACATGTTTTTGTAATCGTCGTCCGAAGGTTTCCTCTCACCGAGAATAATATCTTTACTCCTTTTCCAGATCTCCAGACCTGCGTTCACACACATTCGACTGTAGTCTGTAGCTTTTGTGTTGATATAGCTCTCAACCAAATGAGCAAAGGCGTCCATAGTCGTATTTGATAGAACGGTCCGAGATACACCTCTTAAATATTTTCCGTCGATAAAAGCCAGGTTTGCAAAAATTTTATAAGGAATACTTACTTTCGATTGTGTAGCATGATTCGTAATAACAGAAAAAGGCGTTACTTCCGAGCCGGTACCGCATGTAGTCGGAACCATTGCGAGCGGTAAGTGATCAGAAGAATTTCCTTCTTCAAACAAATAGTGCCGGTTCTTTTCATTGTTCCTTATCATAAGAGCAATTGCCTTAGCTGCATCCATAGGTGAACCGCCGCCGATTCCGACAATAAAATCAACCTTCTCCGCAATGCCGATTTCTCTTGCTTTCATGACGGTTTCAACAGACGGATTTTCCTCGACCTCAGAAAATTCCACCCACGAAATCTTCAGCAACTTCAATGTTTCTGTAATATCCTGAAGCGCCCCGCATTTTCTTGCACTATTTCTACCGGTTACCAACATCGCTTTATTACCGAGCACAGACAGTTCCTTGCTGTTTTTGTTGATACAATCTTCTTCATCAAACACTTTTACAGGCATATAAAACATAATCATATCCCCTCTCATTATTTCGCAATTCGCCATTCTGGATTTTCTATTCTAATCAATTGTAAATAGCGCTACCGACTTAGAGAAAATCTCCCGTGATTTTATAATTGTATCATGAGTTCTACACTATTTCCTAGCTAATACGCTTTCTAAATGAAAATGAATTCTCATGTGGAGAGTTATTATTTACGGAATACCCTGCCCATTGACTACCATTGAACTATTGATTTTATCGAGTTTTAAAAAATCCTATATTGCCACCTTCATCATACATAATAATACAACCCGAACCGAGTCTTACGCATTGAAACCGAATTCGGGTTGTTTGCCTAATTTTAGAGATTCGAAAACAGCAACAGTTTTTATTGCTTACTACCTGTAAAAACCTCTATCGCATCGACAAGTTCAATCATATCCTCAGGATATACATTTCCGATACTACCCAATCTGAAGGTCGGCATCGAGGTGAGTTTACCGGGATAGATGATAAATCCTTTTGCCTTAAGCGTCTCGTACAATTTAGAAAAATCAAGATTTCCGAGCTCAAATGTCGTTATGATATACGACTGATACTCGGGTTCAATGATGGGTCGTATGCCCAAGTGCTCCAATCCCCGGACCAGGATACTATGATTTTCCATGTAGCGCTTTCTGCGCGCAGAAATACCACCCTCCGTTTTATAATCATCAATGGCCTGTCTTAAAGCCAGCAGCACATTGGTCGGAGATGTAAAGCGGAACTTGCCGCTTCCGTCGCTAAAAGATTTATACTGATCGAACAAGTCGAGGCTGTGCGATGAGGAGTTTCCGGAGGCCTCATCCAGCAGCACTTTCTTTGCTATCACAAACGATAACCCGGGCAATCCTTCCAGACATTTATTGGAGCTTGCGGCCAGAGCATCGATATCGAGACCTGGCATATCTATGTCGTAGGCGGCAAAGCTCGACATCGCATCGACAAAAACTTTTTTGCCATAAGATTTGGCAAGCCTAGCCAATTCCTCAAGGGGGTTCATTATGCCGGTCGTGGTTTCGCAGTGAACGAACGCTACCGCATCAATTTCAGCCCCGTACTTCCGTAATTTTTCTTCAACGAGCTCAACATCTATGGCGCGAGTCATCTCAAAACTCAAAGACCTATAGTTCCTATCCAATTTATCGGCTATGCTCAGCATCCGCTTTCCGTACTCTCCGTTTACCAGGAACAATATTGCCTCGTCCTTGCGGCACAAACTGCCGATCATAGCCTCAACGGCATAAGTGCCGCTGCCCTGCAGCAGGACAGTGCTGTAATCGTCATCAGCTGAAATATGCGTAATGTCGTCTATAACAGAAGTCGTAATAGCTTTATACTCATCGTCCCAGGTGCAATGATCCGTTAGCATGGCATGCTTGACGGAGCTGCGCGTCGTCAGCGGTCCGGGCGTAAGCAGTTTGCGGGCGGCGCTCTGCGCGAGCTTTCGGTCTATGTCGGCGACGACATCCAAAAGTTCGTCCATATCGTCGATTATGTAATCCGCGCCTGCCTTATAATATGCTGCGCGAGCAGCTTCCTTGCGCTCCTCCAGCTCAGCCTCCGGCATCGCAGCGACCTCTTCGCGAGTGAGCCCCAATACGGACGAGCCCATTATAATCCCGACCGTCCAGCAATCGGCGTTTTTACCTTCCGCTATATCGACAGTCGTATCGCCGGCCTTGACAGCTTCCCTCGGATCCGAAATGCCGAATTGCATAAGATTGTTCCATATCATATACGGATGCGGCCTGCCTTTAGCAACCTGATCGGCGCTTACCCAGAAATCGGGAGAATAGCCCGCTTCCGCGACCTTTTTCAAAACGGGGGCCATCATCGCGGAGGTGTAGCCGGTGGTCGAGCCTATTTTTATCCCCTGCTCCCGCAGAGCAGCGACCGTTTCTATAACATGGTCCTTGATGTCGCAGTGCTGCTCGATATTGGCGAAGAGCGTTTCTTCAAATGTTTCGTAGGCCTTTAAAATTTGATCTTCGGAAATGGGCTCGGACAGCATGGCGGCGATGGCCCGCGTATGGTCCAACTTAAGCAATCCCATCGGCTTTCGCGCCATTTCGTTGGAGATATCTATGCCGATGCTTTTAAACCCATCTATAAATCCCTTTATCGGCGCAAAGCAACCGTAATCTATAGTCGTTCCCGCCCAGTCAAAAATAAGCGCTTTAACTCTTTCAGCCATCTAATATACCCCCAAAATTTCTCTGTATAAATTCTTAATTGTCAATTTATCAAAGCGAATCGGATTGTTATTCAAGCGCTCGATATTCACCGAATTCACCAAAATCTCCAAGTCATCTTCGCTCGCATTGTCAGGTGCCGAAATTTCCAAGTCTTGCAACATTTTCTCAAAAAATAAGCATGCCTCCTCATAATTCGGCTGCCCCAATGCAAACGCAATCTCATTAAAATTCTTCATCTGCCTCCAGACCTTCGGAAAGCAGATGGCAACGGCGTGGCCGTGAGGAATCCCGTAAAGTGATGTCAATTTGTAACTCATGGCATGAGCCGCCGTCGTCGTGCTTATATTTATAGCCCTTCCCGCCAAATTGGCGGCAAGAAGCATGTTTTCGTTGCCGGAATCTTCATTTCTCAGATAGCTTTCCATGTTGGCGAGTATTAAATTTACCGCCTCTTTGGAATAGCGGATGCTCTCCTTCGTGGCGCCACGCGACCACCATGACTCTATGGCCTGACAGAGTGCGTCGAGCATGGTGCACTTCTTTTGATACAAGGATAAAGTCTTAAGTAAATCAGCCCGCAAAATAACATATTCGGGCAAAAGTTTTTCATCGGCAAGCGAACACTTTTCGCCGTCCTTATAAATGGCCGCAAAGTGCGTCGCCTCGCTGCCGGTTCCGGAAGTCGTCGGAACGGCCATTATCGGAAGCTTCGCGCCGCTGTAGTATTTTATCGCCTTGGCTGTGTCGATGCTGCTGCCTCCGCCGACAGCTACGATAAAGTCACAGTCGTTTTCCTCCAGAGTCTTTACACCTAAACATATATCTTCATAAACGGGATTGGAGCCGAACTCGCTGAACCTCGCAACTTCGCAGGGGAATTTTATGCAGAACGAATCGAAGGCGCTGTCGCATACCAACAAAGGTTTTTTATCTTTCAGAATTTCAAAAATTGAAAAGTCATAAAAAACTTCTTGCATCGCTACTTTACCGTCGCCTTAATTCTGGTCGCCACTATTTCCAAAACGATGACCGCCGCCAGTACGATGTAGGTGATAAATCCGAGCTCGCGAAGATCAAAATAATGGCTGCCGGCCATATACAGATCGAATCCGATGCCGCCCGCGCCCGCCGCAGCGCCTACAGCTATCGCATTTGTGAAGTTAATTTCAAAGCGCAGGAATGTCCATGCTGTCATGCGACTTATGGATGAAGGAAGAAGAGCCTGGAATACTATTTGCCAAAAGCTTGCGCCACTCGCTTTTAGTGCTTCAATTGTGCCGGCATCAACCTCTTCGATGGACTCCGAATATGCCTTGACTAAATAGCTGCAACTGTGGAAGGTCAAACCGATGACGGCCGCAACGCTGCCCAGACCCGCCGCTACCGTAAATATCAGAACCCACAATATTGTCGGAACCGCTCTAATAAATGCAACGAAGCTTTTTGTAATCCCGGCTACTACCGGATTGGCGATATTTTTTGCACACAGTAACGCGCCGAAGAAAGCTATTATCGCGCCGAAGATTGTGGAAAGCGCGCCCAGGGAGAATGTTACAAAGAGTTCCTTCAGCGACTCGCCCCAGGTACTGTATGTGAGTCGAGGCTGAGCAAAGAGCACTTTAGCGTTGTTCCAAGTACCGACTGCTGCCTTTGTAAAATCGATGTCTTTATAGTCAAATGTCGCAAACCCGTATATTGTAAGAGCCACCAGGACAAGGATGGTAAGCCTTATCGTGAGGTTACTTTTAGATCTTGCCCTCGTCCTGATTTTCCCGCTGCGAGTCTTTCGCATGTGCTCTCTTATATCAATATAAACGGGAAGGCGCTCTGCCGCTTCAAGCTCGCTCATCACATAATCACCTTTCTTATTTTGTTCGATATCGTCTCTATGGCGATTACCAAAATCACGATACAAATTACTACAAGGCTCGCCGAACCATAATCCATGCGTTTATAGTAAAGATCGAATAAATATCCAATTCCCGTTGCCGTGAGCATACCGATCAATGTCGACGAGCGGATATTTGTCTCGATCATATATAAAACCCATGAAACGATTTCCGGCAGCGATGAAGGAATCACTCCGTTAAATACCGTCTGCAGAGAGGTCGCGCCCGTCGCGTACAAGGCTTCGACGCAAGAAGCACTCACCTCATCTATCGTTTCAATAAATGCACGGGTCATCATGCCAAAAGTTGCAAAGAACAAAGCGAAAAAGCCCGTTAAAATATTCTGTCCGAAAGAGAACAACAGGAGCATCGCCCAGACTACATCCGGAACATTTCTAAAAAACGCCGCAACAATCCTGACTGTTCTTGCAAGCAAAGGATGGGTCTTCGTGGTTTTTGTCCCGAATAAGCTGAAGAAAAATGCACATGTGGCTGCGCATACCGTTACGGCAACCGACACGAGGGCTGTCTCCATAAGCTTGGACAATATGGAAGATAGGCGAGACAAGGCTTTTTCATCGGGAATAAATTGTTTTGCCATCCATGCGACGGCTTTTGGAAGCGACTCAAAACCGCCGATTACATCGTACTCGGTCACGAGTGCCGAAACCGTAAAGAGGACAAAAAGTCCTAAAAAGGCCAATGTAAATGTGCGCTTTCTTATTACGAATACCGATGTCTGAGCTTCGGGTCGAGGTGCTTTTCTCATTTTCTTCTCGATATTATCTTTTGCTTTCTTGTTTTTTTCTGCTTGCTCACTTAGCATCTGTAATCAACTCACCCTCTTCGGATTGATAAATTTCATAGATTTTAGACTTACTCAAATCTCCGGGCGGACCGTCATATACGATTTGTCCGGCCGTTATGCCGATGATTCTTTTAGCATAAGCCATGGCGACATCCACCTGGTGCAGATTGGCGATGCAGGTTATCTTCATGGTCCTGTTTATATCGCTGAGATAATCCATGATTACCTTGGCCGAGCTGGGGTCCAGAGATGCGATGGGTTCATCGCACAAAAGAAGTCTGGGCTCCTGCATCAGAGAGCGGGCGATACCTACCCTTTGCTTCTGCCCTCCCGACAGCTCGTCGCAGCGCTTATAGGCCTGCTCGGTGAGGCCGAGCATTGCGAGAATCTCGAAGGCCCTCTCCTTCTCTTCCTCCGTGTAGTAGCCGATGGCGCCGCTTATCGAGGATTTATATCCGAGCCTTCCATGCAAAACATTTTCGATTACGCTTAGGCGATCCACGAGATTATAATGTTGAAATATCATGCCGATCTTCTTGCGAACCTCGCGTATCTCCTTCTTATCCGCCTGACTGATATCGTGGCCGTCAAAAAAAATGGACCCTTGCGTTACATCAACAAGTCTGTTGATGCAACGCAAGATGGTCGATTTGCCTGAACCGGAGGGCCCGATGATGGAGACGAACTCTCCCTCATCCACCGAAAATGAAATATCAGTAAGTGCCTTGGTGATGTTGTCGTATATTTTGCTTACATTTCTAAATTCCAATATAGGCATAATCATCACTGTCTTTAAGATTTATTTACGATAAGGATCGTACCAGGAGTCCGTGGTGAGGACGAATCCGTAGCTCTTGGACTTCTTGTAGAGACCCATTGCACCCTCTACCTTGTCGTCATAGAAGAGAATCTTATTGCTTGCAACCTCTTCCGAAGTGAAGAGATCCTGAATGGCCTTGACTTCTTCTTTGCTTAAATTCTTGGGGTTATACACATTGGGACCGTTGAAAACGGGGGTCACTGCTATTATTGTCAGGTCCCTGCCCACATACTGGTCGAACGGAGCGTCGGCGCCTTTCTTTACGGTGATGACCGAACCGACCGTGCTTATATCTCCGGATTTAACATCGACATAAGCCTGCACTTCGATATCGCAAAAAGCTGCAACATCCGCATTGCCGCTGAGTAAGTTTATAGCGGAACCCTGGTGTGAACCACCGAAATAAACTTCGCTGAAGAAGGGGCCGCCCTCCACCAACATATCCTCGCTCAAGTTATCGCTCTTAAAGTGAGAGATAATCGAGGAAGTGGGGACCCTAAATCCCGATGTCGAACTGTTGGAAACGAAGGACATCTTCTTTCCTTTTATATTGTCTATCGTGTAAGTGCTGCCACTCTTGTACTGATCCGCTTCTTCCGAAGGTACGCAGATCCATGCGAAATACTTCGCTCCATCGAGGGACCAGTTTTCGTCGCTGTTGACGAAGAGGACATCGATCTCAGGATTTCTATCCTTGGCTTCTATGTAGCCAACCGCGCCCATTGCGATAGCGATGTCGGCGGATCCGCTTGCGATAGCCTCGATGGTTATCGTGTAATCCGTCGTCAGCTTGTGCTCTACCTTTCTTCCGGTAGCCTGCTCAACCAACCTGCCGACCTCATCGCGCACGGCTTTATGAGTGTCCGAAGATTCGTTCGGATACCAGGTTACGACGATGGGCTTCGTGTTTTTCTCAGGCTCCTTAGGCTCGTTGCTTGAGGTATTCTTCTCAGGCTCGGAGACAGAGGTCTTTCCCTCGTCCTTGGGACCGCAGGCAACCATAAAGCTTCCCAAAAGGGCTACGAGCAAAATTGCTGTAATTATTTTTACAACTTTACTTTTTTTCATTTTTTCTCTCCTTTTCAATCGTTTTTGGCTTGCTCTTTTTGATTGTATAATTGCTATGTAAAATCTAACACCATGTTTAAGTCAAAATTAAGTTAAATATCTCTTATTAGTTAAAGGGCACTAATTTATTTCTAAAAAAGAAAAAAAGAGCCTTGTAAGTGTGCTTTAACGAGAGCTGATTGTTATATTGCAACAAATCAAAATTCCTCCCTTTCGGGAGGAATTTCACCACATTTTCTATTAATTAAGTTTCAAATTCGCCACTTACATCTCATCTATTATCTGCCGCGCCTTCTCCAGACCACTCTGCCTGTCTGTTCCCGCGCGCATGCTCGGATGATAGAGCGTCTTTATAACCGCCCAGTCCAGAGCGGATGGCCAGCTACAGTCGTTGCGATTCTCATCGAATATGCTGTAATATCCGTAAACAGGATCGTTCAGCATCCCGAGAGCCTGCACGACCTCCTCGCAGATTATGGAATTTCTGTCCGGCTCCTGAGGCCCCGCATAATCGCTTATCCAAACGTAGGAGGTAGAAATCTCTCCGAGGTTTTCTTCTAAAGTGGAATAGTAGACGGTTGCATAGCCCCAGGAATTATCCTCAACATATATGCCTGTATTGCTTTCGTAGTATTCCTCGGAAGAAAAATATATCTCGAAGTTAACATTGTCTGGATTCGTCTCCGCAAACATGCCCGGAAAGCCTTCCACCTCGTTGAGAGCAGCTACAAGGGCATCCAACTTGGCTAGGTCTTCCTCTCCGGGTTCACCGTAAACGATGTAACGTACGGGGGATTCATAGCGCAGACAAAACTCTCTAACCCCTTCGTATTCCCCTTTATAGGCAACCTCCATGAAATAGTTTAAAACCTGTTCGTCCGTGAAGCCGTCGACTACGGGCTCCTTTGGGGGGATGTGACTCTGTATGAGGGCCGAGTTCAGCTCTATGTTCGCAAAAACCCTGTAAATAGCCTCCGGCGGGCTCAATTCCTGAGCATGAACGGCAGTGCCCGAGCAGACCACAATGCACAACACCAATAAAGTCGATATAAGTTTCGAAGATCTCTTTCCCATGATGTCTCCTATCTATCCACTGTTTGAGTAATAAGACCCGTCCTGTATGCCTCGAGCAACATCTTAAGGTCGTCTATCCTCTGCTGCATATCCTTACCTTGATCGGTATCCTTGTTGAGTATCCTCTTGCTGACATTTTCCTTCGCAATCTGAGTCGAATGTATATCCAGCTCCTGCTCGACCGCCTTGCGGCGCGACTCGAAGGGTTCGTGGGAAGTGAGTATAAAACCGTAGGAATTCTGAACCAAGGAATATCCGGCTATCCCTGTGGTCTTCTGATAGGCCTTCGCAAAGCCGCCGTCTATGCAGATCGCCCTGCCTTCGGCCTTGACGGGATTTGCTCCTACCTTAACGGGCATATGTCCGTTAATGATTATCCCTTCTTGCACATCGCAGCCGAACTCTTTGAGTATCATCTCGACGACATCGACGGCATCAGGACCTTCGATCAGCTTGTAGTAGGGATTTTTCGGTTCCACCCAGGTACTCTGATCCTCGACGAAAAGTCTTTCGAAGGTAGTAATCTTACGCTTTCCGAAGACCGGCGACTTATATCCGCACCACATGTACCAGAAGAAGTCGACCCCTCGCTCCTTATTCTTGTCGTCGGCCTTTCCGAAATAGCCTGTCCTTACCAGCCTCTCCGCGTAGTCGAACCACTCCTTGCCCTTCATATAACCGTCGGAAGTCCTTATATTGTCGAATTCCCCGTCCTCCGTAAGCGGCATGCAGCCGTGAAAGAGCAGGTTGCCGTTGACGCGCTTGTATATGCTGCCCTTCGCAAAGAGGAATTTAACATCGTCCTGAAGCAATTCGCTCTCGAGGAAGGCTCTCTGCAGGCGGTTCATGACCGCTTCCTCTTCGTCGGTGAGCTTATACGGATCGTTGGGATCTATAGTCGGGAAGAAGCTGTTGTTCATCGGGTATACCCGCCCGTCTATGTTGACGGTATAGTTATTGTAATCTACCTTGTCGAGCAACCTGAGAGCTTCCATCTCGTAATGCGGGTGCTTTTCTATGAGCTGCCCTTCCAACTTGAATTGCATGATGGCTATGGCCTTAGAAATCTTGGAAAGCGACTCGATATCCGCATCGTACATGGCATCTCTCACAGAGGCCACGGCCTTAAAGTTCGGGCAAGGGTCGTTTCCGTAGGTGTTCATCGCGAAGGTTACAAGAGAGCGCAGCGATATGCCGTAACCGACCTCCAGAGTATGAAGGTTGTCGTATCTAATGCATATCCTGATAACATTGGCAATGCAGGACATATTGCCTGCAGCGGCTCCCATCCATAGTATGTCGTGATTGCCCCACTGTATGTCGACGCTGTGATAGTTCCTGAGTATTCGCATTACCACGTCCGCTCCGGGGCCCCTGTCATAGATATCGCCCAGCACGTGAAGCTTGAATATGGAAATCCTCGATATAAGCTGACAAAGGCTGGTAATGAACTTGTCCGCGACGCCGACATCTATAATGGAATCTATTATGGAATCCCTATATTCGGCCCTGCCCGGAGCGGTACTGTTGCTTCCGTAGAGCAGTTCCTCGGTGATGTAGGCAAATTCCTTTTTCATCTGCTTTCTTACATAAGAGCGGGTGTATTTAATGGACACCCTCTCTAACAAGATGAGGAGCCTTCGGAGAGTATCCCGATAAAATTTCGGAAGATCATCCATCTCCTTCTTCAATATCTCCAGCTTCTCCTCGGGGTAATAAACCAAGGTGGCAAAACTTCGCCTCTCGGCCGGAGTCATGTCGCTAAAATTTTCGTCTATTTTAATTCTTATGCTTCCTGAAGCGTTTCTGAGTATGTGAGAAAACGACTCATGTTCTCCGTGAAGATCGCTTAGAAAGTGCTCCGTGCCCTTGGGAAGGTTTTGAATTGCATTGAGGTTGATTATCTCCGTAGAAGCCTTTTCAATTGTGCCGTACTCCTCGGCAAGCAATTTTAAAAATTTTAATTCGTCCTTAGTAACATCCATTTATTTACCTCCAAACTCGACTCCGACGAAGTGCCAATTAAAATTATACCACAATAAAGACAACAAAAGTTATGCAAGCTTATCTGTCCACCCCCCCCGAGCTAGCAGTCGTCTTCGACCAATCGAGCTTCGCTTACAATCGTTAGGCGAGGTATGTAGCTTGCAAAAGGCGGGGCTTGGCGGTCTCGGTACTTAGCGACTG
>JAAZLU010000219.1 GCA_012799165.1 Clostridiales bacterium | reverse complement strand
ACTTTCTTTATATCACTTCTTGAGGGAATCTCGAACATTATGTCGGTCATGGTCTCCTCCAGAATGCTTCTGAGCCCTCTGGCTCCCGTCTTTCTCTCCACGGCGCTGGCTGCGACGGCCCGTATTGCTTCCTTGTCCATCTCAAGCTCCACTCCGTCTATCGCAAAGAGCTTCTTGTACTGCTTCAAAATCGCGTTCTTCGGCTCGGTAATTATACGCATGAGCGCGTCCTCGGAGAGCGAACTGAGCGTCGCTATGACGGGCAGCCTTCCTATGAACTCCGGAATCAGTCCGTAGCGAAGGAGGTCTTCGGCCTGCACCTGCTCCAGTATTCGCGGATCCTGATCGCTCTTCGATACCAGCTCTGAATTGAAGCCGATCGATTTCTCTCCTATGCGGGACTGAATTATCTTATCGAGCCCTTCAAATGCGCCGCCGCAGATGAAGAGCACATTGGTCGTATCAAACGAAATGAATTCCTGCAAGGGATGCTTGCGACCGCCCTGAGGAGGAACGCTCGCGACGGTTCCCTCGAGAATCTTGAGCAATGCCTGCTGGACGCCCTCACCCGAAACATCTCTGGTAATGGAAGGATTCTCTGTCTTGCGAGCCAGCTTATCTATCTCGTCGACATAAATTATTCCCCTCTGAGCCTTCTCTATGTCGTTATCGGCCGCCTGTATCAGCTTAAGTAGAATATTCTCGACGTCCTCTCCGACATATCCTGCCTCGGTGAGCGCGGTAGCATCCGCTATCGCAAAAGGCACATCGAGTATCTTCGCCAGGGTCTGGGCAAGCAGAGTCTTGCCGCAGCCCGTAGGACCTATCATAACTATATTGCTCTTCTGTATTTCAATATCGGTGCATTCCGCCTCTTCACCCCGGAGTTGCTTCTTAAAATCGGGCTTGCCCGAAGCGCTTATCCTCTTGTAATGATTGTATACAGCGACCGCCAGAATCTTCTTGGCGCGGTCCTGATCTATCACATAGTCGGAGAGCGCGGCAGCGATCTCCTTCGGTTTTGGCAGCTCCCCTCCAAAAGCAAATCCGCCGCGCTCCTTCAGCTCGGGAAATTCCTGCTCAAGTATATCGGCGCACAGCTCCACGCACTCATCGCAGATGTACACATCGGGTCCCGCAATGAGCCTCCTGACCTGTGACTGCGGCTTTCCGCAGAAACTGCAGCTGAGCTCCTTTTTATCATCAAATTTTGCCATATTATCTCTTCTCCACGACCTTATCTACCAGGCCATACTCAAGCGCCTCTGCAGCGCTCATATAGTTGTCCCTGTCGGTATCGGTCTCCACCTTTTCGAGAGGCTGACCGGTCAAGTCCGACAGAATTTTATTTATATTGGAGCGAACCTGAACTATGCGCTCCGCTTGTATTTTTATATCGCTGGCCTGCCCCTGAGCACCCCCTAGAGGCTGGTGTATCATAATCTCCGAATTGGGCAGAGCATAGCGCTTACCCTTGGCGCCCGCAGCCAGCAAAAACGCTCCCATCGAAGCGGCCATCCCTATGCATATGGTCGAGACATCCGGCTTGATGTATTGCATGGTATCGTAGATGGCCATTCCCGCTGTTATAACCCCGCCCGGGCTATTTATATATAGACTTATATCCTTATCTGGATCCTCGGATTCTAAAAACAGCAGCTGTGCCACCACGAGACTTGCGACATCGCTGTCGATAGCGCCATCTAAAAAAATTATTCTGTCTTTAAGCAGCCTGGAATAAATGTCGTAAGAACGCTCCCCTCTGGCGCTCTGTTCCACCACAATGGGTATTAGATTGCTCATAATCTCTTCCTTTCTCCTAAAATACTCCTTTTTTAAAAGCAGGCGGAACTTATCAGTCCCGCCCTTGCACTTTACTTTCCTTCGACCTCGCTCTTTGAGCCTTTCGCCTCGGGCTTCTTCGCCTCCTCAGGAACTTCCGTTATCTCGGCGGCTTTGTACATCAAGTCTATCGCCTTGCGGCTCCTGATGTCCTGTTTGATATATTCTATATTATCCGCATCCATGATGCTCTTGAATTTCACCGGATCCATTCCGTACTGAGCAGCCATGGCAGCCATCTCTTTTT
>JAAZLU010000218.1 GCA_012799165.1 Clostridiales bacterium | reverse complement strand
TTTGGGATCTATTGAATTCGATACCCGGATAGACGGAATTTCTCAGCCTGGACGAGCTCAATGCGAGCTCGTCCAAGCTCGCTGCAAAATATCCGGATATCGTATCAGAATTTGAACTCGGAAAAAGCACCGAGGGAAGGCCTATAATGGGTCTTAAAATCGGATCCGGCAGCCAAAACAGCATAATGTTCGGTTGCCCGCATCCCAACGAGCCCATAGGCACCATGCTGCTTGAACATTTTACGAGATCTCTGGCGGAAAACGAAGAACTGCGCAGAGAGATCGACTACAGCTTTTATATTGTAAAAGTATGGGATGTGGACGGTTATGTAAGAAACGAAGGATGGATAAAGGGGCCCTACACCCTCTATAATTACTCCAGAAATTTCTACAGGCCCGTATCCTACAAACAGGTCGACTGGACCTTCCCTATCGATTACAAGAACTATCACTTCCACGACACCATGCCCGAAACCAAGGCTATGCAGAATCTTATAGACGAAGTAAAGCCTACATTTACCTACGCGCTTCATAATGCGGGCTTCGGGGGCACATATTTCTATGTCAGCGAGGATTATCCGGATCTGTATCCGAGCCTCTACGACGCGACATTCCGCATGGGAATACCGCTTCACTTAGGTGAGCCGGAAGACCCCGCCCTCAAAGTGCTCGCACCCGCGGTGCTGCTCGCCGAAGGGATAGCTGCGGGATATGACTACCTGGAAAAATTCGGCGAAGAGCATCCCGAAAAGGTAATCAAGAGCGGCACCTGCAGCGACGACTACTCGAAGGAGCGCTACGGAACTTTCACATTTTTGACCGAGCTTCCATATTTCTACGATCCGAGGATTGCAGACCAAAGTCCCTCCGAAAAGCTCAGAGGCGATGCGATGGTCGAAGGTCTCGAATGGATAAAGAATTCGAATGCCGAGATTATGAGAGTTTTTGAAAAGACAAAGCCTCATATGGCCGAGGATAATCTTTATATGCTGGCCATACTGGGCGACAATGTCTGCGAAGACGGAATGGATGCTCAGATTAAGATGGCAAAGGAAGATCCGGCATTCAGAGTGAAGGCCACTAAGGCCCAGGAATTTGACAGCCTCTGGTGCACAAAATTCTACCGCCTGTTGGCGCTGGGAATGCTGATACGCGCTCACGAGGAAGAGCTCGAAAAGGAGCAGAGTATAGAAGCTCGCGAGGCCCTCGAATGGGGCAAGGAAGAAGCTGAAAGGATGCATTCCGAACTTGAGGAGTTCCTGGAGGAAAACCTGAACTATTCGGTCATCCCAATTAAGACTTTAGTAAACATCCAGCTCGAATGTGGAATAAAGACAGCTCTATATATTCATGAAATAAACTCGAAAACTAAGTAATTACCAGTTGCAATTCATTGCACACAAAAGGGGCGGCCGGGCCGCCCCTTTGCATTTACGCATATGCGCTTTTTTACTTTATATTCTCGTAAGTGTTGAGGACGAGGTTTGCAGGCGTTACCATATCCTGCGAACCGTCAACCTTAATTTCTCCCTTGAACATCCTGTCGACGAGCTTTACATAGTCTTCCTGAGTAAATCCTTCGCCCCAAAGAGTGGTCTCGTAGGGGATCTGGACGTAGTTGGACTCGACATCGGTTCCGGATACCAGACCCATGGTCTCGACCTTTCCGCCGTAGGCCGCCCAGTTGTCGTTGAGGATGAGCTCGGTGAGCAAGGTGTTGACCGTCGCCTTGAGGCCCTTCATGGCCGAGGTGAGGGTCATGCCTTCGCCGTAGACATCGATAATCTTGGACTGGTCGACGTCAACGCCGATGACTTTACCGCCGACTTTCGCGGCAGCTTCCGCTGCTGAAGTCCAGATTCCGCCTCCGCAGGCGAAGACGACTTCAACACCCATTCCCTTATACCAAGTATCCATATAGGAAGTGATGTCCGCATCGCCGAAGAACTGGTTGCCGTAGACATATTCGATCTTGACACCGTCGATGCCAAGCTCCTTAGCTGCAAGATCTGCGCCCTGCACGTAGCCGTTTCCGAATCTTACGACGGAGGGAACTGCCATTCCGCCGAGGTACCCGAGGTGCTTATATCCGAGCGCGACTGCGGCATAACCCGCCATGAATCCGCAAAGCTCTTCCTGATAAACCGCCGAGAAGAGGTTGTCGGTCACTTCGTCCGTAAACGAAAGAATGTCGAATTCGGACACGTCCAGCGCGATGAAGTAAACATCCGGATAAGTCTTGATTGTCTGTGCCAGAGCCTCCGCGAATGCGAATCCCGGGCATACGATTACATTATATCCGTCCGCTACTGCAGCATCGATCATCGCTACTCTCTCCGCCGTGTTGTCCCCAGGCGGCTTAAAGTAGTTAAACTTGATGTTGTTCTCCTCGCAGAACGCTTTGCAGCCTTCATAGGTCGACTGGTTGAAGCTCTCGTCCGTGATGTCGCCGTAGTCGGTTACCATCGCGACCGCAAAGGCAGAGGTATCTACCTTTTTTCCGCTGTCTTGGCCGCATGCACCGAGCACGAATACCATCGCGCAAACGAGAAGGATTGCTAATAACTTTTTCATATCTTTTCCTCCTTAAAACGGGACGACACCCTTGAAAAATCGTCCCCTCGCATAAAAATTATACACAGAGTGCCGATATAAATCAAGCACTAATAGACTCTTCGGCTCGCAAATTGCGAGCATGAACCACAATATCTTGCGGTCAAACTAAAAAATCAAGCAGCCTAAGCACTATTCTCGCCGTTATCCCCCACAGGCAGTAATCCTCGTAATTCCATATCGGAACCGTGCACGAACCCTGCCTCCAGTTATACTTGTCCGAAGATTGCACCGCGTCGTAGGGGAAGTCATCACCTATTAGGGGGATCAACTCGTACTCGTAGACATAGGGGGAATTTTCCATCAGCCAGGAGATGGGCAGCGTAAACCAACCCGCGACCTCCCGCTCGCAGGGGTGCATATGCTCCAAAGCCTCCGGACGCACATAGCCGATGCAGCAGTGCAGCGCCATGTTGGTATAGAGTACCAGGCTGTCGAACTGCCCCAGCATCTCTATGTCCTCGGTTTGCAGACCCAGTTCCTCCTCGGCCTCGCGCAACGCCGCTTGAACGGGGCTTTCACCCTCCTCTATGCCGCCGCCGGGAAAACACACCTCTCCAGGCTGGGAAACATTGCTGCTCCTCAATTCAAAAAGAAGGCACAGCTCGCCTTCATACTCCGTAAAAGGGATGAGCAACGCGCTGTGCCTTTTTATTTCCATAATTGAAGGCTCGTAGGCCTTCATTTTTTCTCTGAGTAAGGACAGGTCCATCATTCCGCCGCGTTGAGGACCTTGTAATTGTTAATGTAATCGCCGAGCTCTTCCCTGTCTGCGGAAATGCTTACGACGAAATCCAGCTCGTAACGCTCTGAAATATTGTCGAGCCTCTCGAGGAACTCCTCTAAATCCGAAATCTTGACATCCGCATGTCTCAAAATGCTGTCTATGAAAATAATCTCTATATCGTGATCCTGAGAAATTATCCCATAAATAAAACCGATGTACTCGTCGGTATTCGTTATGTGCTCGAAATCCTCCATGCACACGACGCGAATACGATATTTCAGCTCGTACATCAGTCTGTGGTTCTTATTGATAAATACTACGCTTCCATCGACCTTGTTAAGGCTGTCGTTGGCCATGTCGATCATAGTTTTTGTCTTGCCGCTGCCCTTATGGCCTATCAGCAACTTTACCATAGGAATCGCCCCGCTTTCTTTATAAAATTTATTCGTACTTAATTATAGCCTGCCCCGCTCTTTTGGGCAAGCTCGCCCGGGCCTTAATGTAAAATTTTTGTCAAGAAATTCATATATGCTTGTTCCGCAGCTGCCCGCAGGCCGCATCTATGTCGCGTCCGAGCGAGCGCCTAAGCGTAACGGCTATGCCCTCAGCTTCGAGAATGCGCATAAAACGTGAAGCCGTCCGTTGCCCGCTACCCGAAAGACCCGTCTCCTCGACGGGATTTAGCGGTATAAGATTGACATGGCAGAGGCTTCCTTTAAGAAGCGCCGCGAGCCTTTTGGCCGTCCCCTCATCGTCATTTTTTCCTTCTATTAATGCAAACTCGTAGCTTACTCTCCTTCCTGTTCTCTCAGCGTGCAGGCGGCAAGCTTTGAGCAGATCACTCAAGGGGTATACCTTCGCTATAGGCATTATTGCTTCCCTCTCCTCCTGACTTGCCGCATGCAGGGATACGGCCAGATTCACTTGAGGGAAATCCTCCGCGAAGCGCTCCATCTGCGGAATCAGCCCGCAGGTCGAAACCGTTATATTGCGATAGCTGAGATTTAAGCCTTCCGGATCGTGAACCAGGCTCAAAAACTCGCAGAGTTCATCGTAGTTATCGAAGGGCTCGCCACTGCCCAGAAGGACCACGCGGCTGATTTCCAGACCCGAATGCCTGCCACAGGCGATAAGCTCATCGAGCATCTCCCAACCCGCAAGCTGCCTCTTAAGACCTCCAAGGGTTGAAGCGCAGAAGCTGCAGCCCATGCGACAGCCTACCTGAGTGGATATGCACAAGGTATTTCCGTAGGAATAGCGCATCAACACAGCCTCGCACTTATCTCCCCCGGGCATTTCGAGCAGAAACTTCATGGTACCGTCCGAACTCTTCTGTACAAGTTCTACCCGGGCTCCCTCCCAGCTGAAGCGCTCCTTCAGATCCTCCCTGAGCTTAAGAGAAAACTCCCTGCACTCGTCGAAGCCCAGGGCGCCCTTACATATGCGAGAAAAGAGCTGAGTCTCCCGATATGCGGGAAGCCCCATCTCATTAAATTTCCGCCTTCTTTCTTCTCTCGAAAGCGCCTTTATATTTACTTTAAGATTATCCGCACTCATTCAAATGCCTCTGCTGTTCTCATATTCCGGGCTTTTAATCTATAGCTTCCTCAGCTTTTATCCTCGGCTGCTTCGCCCCGCTTCGAAAAATCCACATTCATCAGGACGACGGCGATTATCATAAGTATGCCTCCAAGATATTCTCTCCAGCTGACCACTTCGCCCAGCAGAACTATCGCGGCAAGCGCGGAAAAGACCGGTTCCAGCGTAAAGATTACCCCAACGTGATCGGAACTAGTATACTGCTGTGCAATCGGCTGAACTATAAAAGGCAGAGCCGTTGAGAATATCCCTAGAAAGAGAATGTATCCGACAATCTTAACATCCATATAGATACGCGCGTTCCTCTCGGTGATAAACGCAAATATCGTCAAAAAAAGCGCCGCAAAGCCTATCTGAAGTATTCCCATCTGTGTGATATTTACATCGGGCTTGGAGACGCAGACTTCCGTGTAACAGATGTCGAAAGCATAGATGACAGCGACGAACAACGCAAGCAACTCCCCCTTTCCCATCATGAGATCTCCCGTGGCCAGAGTCATCATATATAGACCCGCCAACGCGAGCAGTAAGCTTGCAAAAAACTTCTTTTCCGGGACGATTTTTCTGAAAAAGTAGTTTATCAAGGGGGTTATGACGACGGGAAGGGCGATTATAAAGCTGAAAGTGGTTATGCTGCGGGAATACTTAATCCCGTTCATTGCGAAGTAGTAGATTATTGCCAACATAGCGCCCAAAATTACCGCGCTTCGAAGGGTGACGGCATTTATTTTCCTAAGATGCTTGTGCAGGACTATCGCTGCAACAACGAAAGCGAGGCTGAATCGCAGCGCATTGAGTTGAGAAGGACTGATACTGCGCATTGCGAATTCCGCCACGACATTCGCCAGACCCCAAAAGAAGGTTATCAACACCAATGCCGTATCTGCCTTTTTCTGATTGTCCATATCTTCCTTTCCGGTAAAAGCGCAGACGAAAGTCGGGCCTCTCCGCATGCTAAAGTGCCGCTATAAACAGTTCCAAACCCGTATAGGCATCGAGCCTGCCGGCCTTGTAATCCCGCTCTAAGTTGTAGGCTTCGGACAAAATTCGCTTGAGATCTTCTACACTCCTGCCCCGCGACGCTTCCAGAGCCTTCCTAATTCTATAGGGATTCTGACCCATTAGCTTCGCCAGAGCTCCCTCTCCGCTGCGCAAGCCCCCTCTTTCCTCTGCCTCGAGCATAACTTCGAGCTGAGAGCAGAGCAGCCCTAAAAAGCTGAGAACGGCCCCGTCACTCTTAGAGGCAGGCTCGGCACTGACGCTGCTGTGAAGTATCGAAAGCGCAGTGCTTTTTTTGCCAGAGAAAGCTGCATCGAGTATGGCGAAGGCATTTTTCTCGTCGTCGCCCTGCATGCAAGACAAAAAATCCTCAACACTTATTTCCTTATTATCAGAGAAGGCGGCAGCTTTGGCTAAATCGTTTTTGACATTGTAAAGCGTATACTCAGAATCTCTACCGCAATAGCCGCAGGCATCGATGTACTGCATTATCGCGGAGGGCGAAGCCGCCCTGTCCATGGACCTGAGCTGATTTGCAATCCAGGATGCGAGGGTGGATCTGTCGAGAGGAGTAAAATCGTAAGCTATCCCCGTCTTTAAAATCCGCCTGTACATGCGTCCGTTTCTGTAAGGATTGTCGCAGCTCATCAGCAGCATGCAGCTTTCGGGAATATCATCCAGATATTCGAGCATCCTTTCCAGCTCCGCGGAACCCATATCCTGAGGGTTTGAGGAGAGGATATCCGTGTTCTTGAGGTAGACGAGTCTCTTGGACGAAAACACCGGCAGAGTCTCGCAGGCGGCAATTATATCGTCGACCTGTAGCTGCTCGTAAAAAATGCTGTAATCCAGCGCAGCGGCGGCAGGATTTACGATATTTTCTCTGAGGTAATCCGCCGCCCAATTGACGAGAAAATCCTCGTGCCCATGGAGCAACATCACCTGGGGAT
>JAAZLU010000217.1 GCA_012799165.1 Clostridiales bacterium | reverse complement strand
CTCCGGAAAGTTCATCGACGACTGCCTGCACTCTCGTGCCCCTCGTCCCCACGCATGAACCCACCGGGTCGACATTTTCGTCGTAGGTACAGACGGCAATCTTCGTCCTCGATCCCGCCTCGCGCGCGATGCTCTTTATCTCCACCACGCCTTCCTGAATTTCGGGGACCTCCAGCTCGAAGAGTCTCTTTACAAGTCCGGGATGAGACCTGGACAGAAATACCTGTGGCCCTTTTGTGGTCTTCTTAACATCCATTACAAAGACCTTGATCCTGTCGTTATATCTATATCTCTCGCCGGGAATCTGCTCGTTTTTGGAAAGTATGCCTTCCGCTCTTCCCATGGTAACAAAGACCGTATCGTTGCTGACCCTCTGCACGGTTCCGGTCACGATTTCGCCCTGGCGGGCAATAAATTCATCGAAAATCATTCCACGCTCGGTCTCGCGTATCTTCTGCATTACGACCTGTTTTGCGGACTGTGCGGCTATGCGTCCGAAACCCTGCGGATTGACCATGTATTCGATTACATCGCCGAGCTCGTAATCGGGGTCTATCGACTGAGCTTCCTCCAGACTGCACTGCGAGAAGGGATCCTCAACCTCCTCGACTATGTCTCTTCGCATAAAGACATAAACGGCACCGCTTTCCTGGTCTATGCTTATGCGCACATTCTGCGCATCGTTGTAATTCTTCTTGTATGCCGAAACCAATGCACTCTCTATAGCCTCGAATAGCGCCTCCTTAGGGATACCCCTCTCGCGCTGCAGAGCCTCAACAGCTTCGATGAAATCTATGTTCATTCAGAACCTCCTTAAAAAGTGACCGCCAAATTAACCTTGGCCGCATCCTTATAATTAAAAACTCTTTCCTTGCCGTCGTCGCCGGCGATTGTTATATTGCCTTCGGTATAAGCGATGAGCCTGCCCGTATGGAACTTCCTTCCGTCCATGGCCTTATAAAGGCTTATCTCTATGAGCTCGCCCTTAAAGCGCTGAAAATCCTTCTCCGATATGAGCGGCCTGTCCAGACCAGGAGACGAAACCTCCAGGAAGTAAGCGTCCTTTATCGGATCCTCCTCGTCGAGTCTGGCACTTAAATACCTGCTTAGCTTGACGCAGTCCTCCGTGCCCATTCTGCCGTATCCGCCGCCTTCGAGTTTATCCACGAAGACCCTCAGATAGCGCTCCTTTCCCTCCTTGGTATAGGTAACGCGACTGAGCTCGTAAGAGCCCGCTTCTTCAAATTCCAGCAACCACTGTTCTATCAGTTCGCTCAGATTTTTAGCGGCCATGTCTCCTCCTAAAAACTGAAGAGTGGGCCCGCCCACTCTTCAGGAATAACTTATCGTTTATTATAGTACCACAGTTTACAGATATTGCAAGAGGATTAAATAAGCTTTCAATGAATATTAACGCCGTATATTAGCGCTCGGTAGTAGCTTGCACCGCGGACACGCTCCCGCTAACACGGGTGCCCGAACGGTACTAAGCTCTGCTCTCGTCTTCGACTCGGCAATCGCTAAGAACCGCGACCCGGTGATTGCTTCTCCGCAAGAACAAGCG
>JAAZLU010000216.1 GCA_012799165.1 Clostridiales bacterium | reverse complement strand
GCAGCATGGAAGGCATCTGCCTGTCGGAACCGATACCTATGTCGCAATGATGTTGACGGAAGAAGCTGCGGCAAAGACTCATGCGTTGGCCGTCCCGCCGATTTGGTTCGGGTGGAGTCCTCACCATATGGTGCTTCCCGGCACGATTACAATCAGGCCGGAGGTGCTTATTGAATATTTATTTGATGTGATCCATTCGCTTAAGCAACATGGAATCGATAAATTTGTGCTGATTAACGGACATCGCATCGTCAACATAATATGGATGCAGATAACGGCGGAACGTGCGCAGCGCGAACTCGGTGTTACCGTTAAGATATTCGACCCTGCCTATATGTCGAAGGATATCGTAAAAGAGTTGGGCTTCGGGCCGGTCGGTCATGCAGAAGAGGTCGAAACTTCCCAGATGCTTTACCGTTATGAGGAGCTTACGCATATGGACAGGGCGGTGGATAATCCCATCCATCCGGTCGATCTGTATTCGGTCGATCCGAGATATCCGCATGATACGCTGTGTTATGTGCCCAGCACCATTCAAGACGCGCGCAAACACGCGGAGCAATCCGGCGGCGTAACGGGTGAACCTACAAAAGCCTCAAAGGAAAAAGGCCGGATTTATCATGAGTATTTGGTGGAGAATCTCGTAAAAGTCGTAAAAGCGTTACAAAACACATAGTAAGTTTAATAAAAAACGGGCTGCGGGTATTTCCGCAGTCCGTTTTTTATTTTTGTCGGTCAATGTATTTTTACAGTGTTGTGCTATGCAAGCATATAAAAATAGATGCAGTTGATTTTAAAAATCAGTTTTTATACAAAGTTATTTTCGAAGCAATATAAATCATTCCTGAAAAATACCGACAAAACATCACAAATCACTCCGGATTTTATTGACCGGCAAAAATTCTTTTGTGCCTTTCCGTGAAATTAATTGACAGAGAAATATATATAGTGCTAGAATAAACAAACCAAGTGAATGGGTATTCAGTGAATTATTGTTCACCAAAGGAGGCGTCATGCTGGTTTCGTTTGTATCCACAATTCTGGGCTCGCTTTTAAGCGTATGTATAACATGCCTGCTCGCGTTTGCGGTAACATTAATCTTTAGAACTTCGACTACCACAAATTTCGCGCAGAGCAGCATTGCGGCATTCGGTTGTTACACCGTTGCGTGGCTATTTGCAAAGGGACTTCCCGTATGGCTCGGAGCACCTGTCGGCATGATTGTCGGTGCAGCTTTCGGTATATTTATCGACAACTTTATATTCAGACGCGGCAGATATGTCGGGATTTTAAGCAAACAGATTATCACGATGGGTTTTGTATCGGTGTTTTTCGGTGCAATCCCGCTCATCTTCGGAAATCCCGAATCCATACCCTTCGAACCGCTGTATAATTACACAAAACATGGAGTTTCCCCAAATATTGTGATTGAAATTGCAGGCGGAGAACTCGTTGTCACCAAACATGCACTTATATCGGCGACAATTACGCTCGTTGTTTTGGGTGCAATTTTTTATCTTCTTAAAAACAGCAAGTGGGGACTCAGCGTTCGCACGACGGCGTCTAACGAACAGACTGCACAGCTCATGGGAATAAATACGCATAAAGTTACGGCAATTTCCTGGGCATTGGCCGCCGCTCTCGGCGTGCTTTCGGCGGTAATGTATGCGGGCAGCGGGGTAATGATAAGTGCTACATTTATGGGAGCTATTCAGGTAAACGCTTTCCTCGCATGTATTCTCGGCGGTTTCAGCACTTTCTACGGTCCTATAATAGGTGCCATTATTATACCGGTCCTGGCAAACGCTGTCGGTTTTCTGGCGAATTTCAAAGGTTTGGAAGGGATAGGGCGCTGGCAGATGGTAATTGTTTATTCCATAATCTTGCTCGTTATTTTGATTAAACCGGAAGGTTTATTCGGCAAGAAGATTGTAAAAAAGGTATAGGCCATTAGGCTGCGTGTGAAAATCTGCTGAAAATGCGGGTTGATGAAGTCGGATAAGGCAAAAAGTTTAGGAAGAGATGATTGTATTATGAAAAAGAATTATATAACCATTGCAGCAGGGCTGATGCTGGCGGCGCTTCCGTTTGTAGGACTCAGCAGCTCGGTTGTATTCGCGATGGGAACCACTCTCATATTTGCGGTGATGACGATAGGATTTTCATTTTTGATGGGCTATGGCGGTCTGGCATCCCTCGGTACGGCCGGCTTTGTCGGAGTAGGCGCATATATTGCCTACTTTGTCGTCGAGGTCTACAAGTTGCCGATATCAGTGGCATTTTTGATAACCGTTGCAATCTCACTCGTGATGGGCGTGCTGGTCGGATTCATATCGCTTAGAATCGAAGGGATATATCTCGCGCTCCTGACGCTCGGACTTTCGGAGATTTTAAGAAATACCTTTGTATCGATAAAGGCTACGATAAAAATAAATACCTCAACGCTCAAGATGCTGGGGATGCCTGTGGGCGAGCTTCATATATACTTGCTCATCGTTGCAGTGTTTATAGTTCTGATGCTGATAACTACCAATCTGATAAACAGCCCGATCGGCAGGGCGCTCATATCTGTCAAAAACAGTCCTTCGGCAGCGCAGGCTATGGGTATAAGTCTTTTAAAGCACAGGGTCCTCGCATTTGTCGTGTCGACGGTATTTGCGGCTGTTGCCGGATTGTTATATATGCTCTATGTCAGGAATATTACCACATCCTCGACCCAGCTCTTTTCTATCATTACATCGCTCAATATTTTGGGTGCCGCAGTCATAGGTGGTGCGAAGTCGCTCTGGGGCAGTACATTCGGCACCTTCCTTATATACGGCATACAGTCGATGTTTCTCAGCAAAATTAAGTTTTTCGTGCAGAATCCGGCATTTATTACTATGCTGACAGGCGTGTTGATAATAATTATTGTGATGTTCTATCCCGGCGGCTTGGCGCAGATAGCGATGACTTTAAAATATAAAATCAAAAACCTCTCTAAAAAGACTAATGTAGGAGGTGCCTTATGAATCGGGAAGTAGCCAGTATTAATTTGCAAAATGCAGGTAGCGAAATTATAGATACAAAGGCGCAGACTGAAGTAGCTGGGTCGAACATCATTGAAGTCGAAAATCTCTGCATGTATTTTGGCGGCATAAAGGCTGTCGACGGCCTTTCGTTTGAAGTCAGGCGCGGTGAGATTTTCGGACTCATCGGGCCGAACGGAGCCGGGAAAACGACTGTATTTAACTGCATAACTCAGTTCTACAGACCTACTAGCGGAAGAGTTCTGTATAGGAGTACCCCGGAAGCTGAGGCGGTGGATTTATCCACTGTAAAGATACATGATGTTTCCACTTTAGGCATCGTGCGGACTTTCCAGAATGTCGAAGTAGTTCCCGAGCTGTCGGTACTGGACAATTTGCGCATAGCTGCTTACAGGAGCTATACCTCGTCCATCCTTACCCAGATGCTGCATTTACCGAAGCTTCGCAGAGAAGAAGACAAGGTTACGGCAAAGGCCATGGAGGTGTTGGAGTTTTTGGGGCTGACGCTTTACAAGGATTTTTATGCGCATGGACTGCCGTACGGCATTCTCAAGAAGGTTGAAATCGCAAGGACCTTGATGAGCGACCCGAAGCTCATTATACTCGACGAACCCGCTGCGGGGCTGAACGACACGGAGACGGAAGAGCTTATAGGGATAATCGGGCAGATACAGGAAAAGTACGGATGTACCATCCTTTTGGTCGAACACGATATGGGGCTCGTCATGAAGGTATGCAATAGAATACTCGCCATATCTTTCGGGAAACACCTGGCTCTGGGCACTCCGGAGGAAATTCAGGCCAGCCCCGAGGTGCAGAGGGCATATCTCGGAGAGGAAGAAGACTAGGGGGCTAAAATGGTCGAAAAAACACTTGAAGAAAAGAATGCGGGAATAAAAATACTTGAAGTCAGCAATTTGAGTGTTACATACGGAGCTGTACAGGCCGTTAGAAATATAAGTTTTTCGGTAGAAAGCGGTCAGTTGGTGGTAATGCTCGGAGCAAACGGTGCAGGCAAGACCTCTACTCTCAAGGCTATTTCGGGGCAAGTTAAGTCCGTCGGCAGCATTTTATTGATGGGACAGGAACTTCAGGGCAAGCAGGCATATCAGATCGCCCGCATGGGGATGAACATTTCGCCGGAAGGCAGACAGATTTTCCCCGATCTCACAGTCGAAGAAAATCTCAGAGCAGGAGGCTATGTTCTGAATAAAAAGGACTTTGATGTAAGTCTTGCCGATGTGTTTGCGAGCTTCCCGATACTTGAAGAGAGACGCAGGCAGCAGGCGGGTACCCTCTCGGGAGGCGAGCAGCAAATGCTTGCCATAGGAAGGGCTATGATGCCGAAGCCGAAACTCCTTATTCTGGACGAACCTTCTCTGGGGCTTGCCCCGCTCATAATCAAGGATATATTTAATTCGCTCAGGCGAATTTGCGACACCGGAACGACGGTTCTGATGGTCGAACAAAATGCCAGGGCAGCTCTGCAAATTGCGGACTATGCTTATGTAATGGAGCTTGGAAAGATTGCCATGAGCGGAAGCGGTAAAGATCTGCTCGGAGATAAGCGCTTAGTAGAGGCCTATCTCGGTGGATAACAGTTAATCTTTCTGCCATCGTGCAGATTAATATAAACATAATTCAAAAAAAGGAAAGAAAACTTTTGGAGGTAAAAAATGAAATCAGCAAGAAGAATACTGGCGCTTTTAATAGTCGCAGTTATGTTAGTAGCAAGTCTCGGGGCTTGCACGAAGACCGGCGGCGATAAAGAGGGCGAAGGAACTGCAGGTGATGTAAGTTCCACCCAGCCGGTAGAGCAGCCCGCGGACGATGCGAATGCCTATAAGCCCTTTGTGGAAGTTCAAGGTGTAACGGATACCGAAATTCTTGTCGGCAACACTGCAGCGACGACGGGCGCATTCGCGACGGTCGGAGTTCCTTTCAATGCGGGACTGGAAGCGGCATTAAAAGAATATGGCGAGTTCCAGGGCAGGACGATCAGACTCGTCCACTATGACGACGGTTTCGACGGCGCTCAGGGTCTGGTCTACACCAAGCAGCTTGTAGAAGACGATAAGGTTTTTGCATTGGTCGGACATTTCGGCACAAACACTGTCGGAGCAACACTCGATTATCTAGTGGATAAGGGCGTTCCGATGGTCTATGCGGCAACGGGTATACAGGAACTCTATCAGGAAAACGCAAAGGGCAACGATGGGGTAATCTATTCTGTGCAGCCGATCTACACCACAGAGGGCAGAGTCCTTCTTGCAAGAGCGGTCGCTCCCAAGGAGACCGGAATGGGTCTGGGCGGCAAGAATATCGGCGTAATCGCGACTACGGATGACAGCGGCGCGGGACTCATCGCAGGTGTTAAGAATCAGGCTGAGAAACTGGGCTTGGATCTCAAGTATCAGGAAGTCGAGCCGGCAGCGACGGACTATTCCGCAGCTGTGAGCGTACTT
>JAAZLU010000215.1 GCA_012799165.1 Clostridiales bacterium | reverse complement strand
CTCTCCGGAGGCATGCAGAGGCGGGCGGCCCTGGCGAGGACCTTCGCGGCGGGCGGGGATATGCTGATACTGGACGAGCCCTTCACCGGATTAGATGAGGAGCTGAGAGACAGGGTGGCCTCAAGACTCTGCGAGCGCTGGAAGAGGGAAGGGACGACCGTAATCTTCGTGACCCACGACAGCGAGGAAGCGAGGAAGTACGGAGACGATATTATAAGGTTGTGAGGTCTGATTATGAGAATTCTCTATCCGGATTTTGCCGATGAGGTGTATTTAAAGGAACTGTCCGAGAAGCACAGCGTGCCCGGCTTTAACTATAGGCTGATCAAGGCGGGCGAAGCCTTAGCTACGGTCTCCTTTGGCTTTCGGGACAGCCTCGCGCGCATGCCCGTAGAGAAAGACACCATATTCGAGGCGGCTTCGCTTACGAAGCCCTTCTTCAGCTGCGCACTGATGCGCATGGTGGACAGAGGCGTTCTCGACTTGGACGAACCGCTTGCGGCACTTGCTCCGGAGATAAAAATCTCAGCGGATCCGCGAGTGAATAAGATAACTGCGCGTATGGTGCTTTCCCACGGCAGCGGTCTTCCCAACTGGGGTAAGAGGCCGAATTTGGAGTTTAGATTCGAGTCCGGCAGCGCATTTTCCTATTCGGGCGAGGGTTTTTACTACCTACAGAGGGTGCTCGAGCGCGTTTCGGGTAAAGATTTTGTAAGTATGTGCAGAGAAGAGTTTATAGAGCCTCTCGGTATGGGGGACTCGGATGTAATCTGGAGCCCGCGCATAGCCATAAAGGAGAGCCGCAAATTTGACAGGGATGGCAGAATGCTGCCCTACCGAAATTATTTAGACCTCGAAGGCGGAGGCCCCGAACCGAATGCCGCATGGTCGCTATATTCGGGGGCTCAGGATTATTCGAAGTTTTTGCTCGCGATAATAAACGAACGCGGCAGCATATGCGAGAAGAATTTTCGTGATATGACCCGCCCGCAGCGCAGAGCTGCGAAGGGTGTGCTCTGGGGGCTCGGCTGGGGCATAGCGGAGGAAGATCCCTCTCTGCTTTGGCATTGGGGCGACAACGGAGCCTACAGAAGCTTCGCCTGCGTCGATATCGATACGGGCGACGGGGGCTGTATATTTTGCAACAGCTACGGCGGAGCCGAACTCTGCCTTGAGTTGATTGATAAAGTGAGTGATGCGGATTATTGGGGCGATATAGAAAATTTTATCGTCCACGCGGAGGATTAACATCAGGAGGAATACTATGACATTGGATTTGATAATTAAAAATGCGAGGATAGTCGATGGAAGCGGTGAAGCTTCTTATAAAGGAGCAATAGGCCTTAAGGGAGACCGCATAGAAAAGATCTGGCGAGGCAATGAGCCGGACTGCGAGGCTGCCGAAGTCTACGATGCGAAAGGCATGGCAGTTTCCCCGGGCTTCGTGGACATCCACAGCCACACGGATCAGACACTGCATAAATATCCAAAGGTGGAGAGTAAGATATTGCAGGGAGTGACGACCGACCTCGGAGGCAACTGCGGCCTGTCCTACGCTCCCCTCAAGCCCGGACAAAAGGCCGATATGGAAGCTTCCATGGGAGAAGCTCCTTACAATTGGCATTCATTCGGGGAGTTTTTGGACTCTCTCGAAGCCACCGTGCCTTCCATAAACCTCGCATGCGGGGTGGGTCACGGGGCACTTCGCCTTGCGGCGGTAGGCTTTGATCAGCGCGAAGCCACCCGCGCCGAGATGGAGGATATGAAGTCCATGCTCGCGGATTCTCTCGACGAGGGGGCCTTTATGATGAGCTCGGGCTTGATATATCCGCCGGGAAGCTATGCGGGGGCTGATGAGCTTGCGGAACTCTGCGAGGTTGTCGCGGACAAGGGCGCATATTATGCGACCCACATGAGATACGAGGGAGAGAAGATTGTCGAGGGCCTTGAGGAAGCCATAGATACTGCAAGGAGAGGCGGAGCAAGCCTTCAGATCTCCCACCATAAGATGACGAGCAGGCAGTTTTGGGGAAAATCTGATATTACACTCGGCATGATTGAAAAAGCAAGGGAAGAGGGCATGGACGTATGGGTCGACCAGTATCCCTATGTGGCCACTTCGACGAGTTTGTCTTCGAATATCCCCAACTGGGCCTTCGAGGGCGGGATAGAGGCATTGAAGGCGAGATTGCGGGATCCGCAAACGAGGGAGGAGATAATTAAGCAGGCCGATGAGGGCTATCCTGAACGCTGGAAAAACACTGTACTTAGCTACGCTGGACTGGAAGAATTTAGCAAGTACCAAGGCATGAATTTAGAGCAGATAGGCGAGGCCATGGGATGCTCCGGGGTTGAAGCCTGCGTGCGCATAGTCGCGGCAGGCGGAAATATCCCTCAGAAGGTACATTTTGCCATGTGCGAGGAAGATATAGAAAACATTATGAAGCGCCCCTATGTTATGATAGGTTCGGACGGTTGGGGTTACGATCTGGATTATCCCGGAATTCCCCATCCCAGATCCTTCGGGACCTTCCCGAGGGTGCTGTCGTATTACAGCAGGGAGCGCGGGCTATTTCCGCTGGAGGAAGCCGTGCGAAAGATCAGCGGGCTGCCGGCATGGCGCATCGGACTGGACAGGAGGGGGCTCATAAGGGAAGGATGGTTCGCAGATCTTACGATATTTAATCCCGATACCATATGCGACGATCCGAGCTATGAGAATCCCAAGCAGGTCTGTAGCGGCATTGCAAGAGTCTATGTGAACGGCGTGCTTACGGCTGAAAACGGCAGGCATACGGGTGCGAGGAGCGGCCGGATATTGAGGAGATAAATAAAAGAATTCACATACAAGTTATATTTAAAGCAGGAGGAAAAAATGGAAAAGAAATTGTTTTTTTTGAGCGCGGATATCGAAGGTGTTACGGATGTCACTCACTGGGACGAGACGAGCAAGGGAAAGGAAGATTATAGGGAGGCCAGGGAGCAGATGACTGCGGAGGTCGCTGCAGCCTGCCAGGCCATCCTCGACAGCGGTCACGAAGTTATAGTGCGCGACGGCCACAGCTCCGCGAGGAATATAATCCATGCTAAATTGCCCAGGGGCGTAAAGCTCATGAGAGGCTGGGACTGTCATCCCGGTTCCATGGTTGCAGGCGTAGAGAACGGCTTCGATGCTCTGCTGTTCGTCGGCTACCATTCTCCGGGAGGCGTCGGATATAATCCCCTCTCGCATACTATGAGCAGCTCGACTCTGGCCTATGTCAAGATCGACGGGCGCATCGCCTCAGAGTTTACGATAAATCGCCTGTTTGCCGCCCAGTACGGAGTGCCCGCAATATTCCTCTCCGGCGACAAGGGCATGTGCATGCTCGCCGAAGAGGAGGTGCCCGGCATATTCACGGTGGCTGTTAAAGAGGGAATGGGAGACTCCACCTTCAACATGCATCCTCTGGATGCCTGCGATGCAATCTACGAGCAGGTAAGGAAGGCCGTGAAGGCGGAGCACGAAAAGCCCGTCCTCAAGGACGAGTACGAGCTGGAGATTCGCTGCATTCATCATCAGGATGCCAAGGATGCCCTGAAGATTCCCGGCGTTAAGCTTCTGGATGACTACACGGTATACTACAAGGCGAAGACCCCGACCCAGATGAACTTCGTGAGGTCCTACATTACGAAATAGCGGAGGCTCGGTAGCGATTTAAAAGATATTCGCATTATAGAGCGACCCCCTCAAAGGCAGGATTAGAATAATCCGATTTGAGGGGGTCTTTTATAGATTTGGATCCGATTTCGGATCTGAATGCTATTTGATCAGGAGTTCCGCAATCTGAACCGCATTGGTAGCGGCTCCCTTTCTGACCTGATCGCCGCAGCACCAAAGATTGAGGCCTCTTTCGTCAGTCAGATCCTCTCTTATGCGGCCCACGAATACGAGGTCCTGATCGCTCGTGTCGAGGGGCATGGGATAGATTCCCGCTCCCAAATCGTCCGCGAGCTTGCAGCCCGGAGCCTTCGATATAGCTTTTCGGGCCTCCTCGACGCCGATCTTCTCTCGGGTCTTAAGGAGTATCGAGACGCTGTGACTCCTTATGACCGGCACCCTTACGCAGGTGCAACTGACCTTCAGGTCCGGGTTGTGCAGAATTTTCCGCCCCTCGTTTTGAAGCTTCATTTCCTCGGAGCTGTAGCCTTTGTAAGTTTCTCCGCCGATTTGCGGAATCACGTTATAGGCAATCTGATGTTGGAAGACCTCGGCTTTCGGCGCCTCCCCTCTTGCGAGGGCGGCAATCTGAGCCTCCAGTTCTTTCGGACCCGCCGCTCCCGCGCCGCTGACCGCCTGATAAGAGGAGGCTATCATGCTTATAATCGGGCTTATCTTTTCGAGTGCATAGACCGCCATCAGGGATATTGTCGTGGTGCAGTTCGGGTTTGCGATTATCCCGCGGTGCTTAAGAGCATCCTGAGGGTTAATCTCGGGAACCACCAGTGGCACATCTTCATCCAAGCGGAAGGCACTCGAATTATCGACGAAGACCGCCCCGGCCTCCTTTATGGCGGGTGCGAAAAATTCCGCGACATCGTTTTCCGCGGCTCCGAGAACTATATCGAGTCCAGCGAAAGCCTGCGGCCCCGACTCCTTTATCTCCACATTTTCACCGCGGAATTTTAGCGTCTTTCCCGCGCTCCTGGCACTCGCGAGCGGGCGAAGTTCGGATATGGGAAAGTTTCTCTCCGCAAGTATTCTCATCATCTCTGCGCCTACGGCGCCGCTTGCGCCTAATATTCCTATCCTGTATTCCATTAGTCCCTCCTATATACAGCTTTCGTAAAGAGCCCTGATAGCCTGCTCGAAGTCTTTCTCCTCTACTCCCACGATTATGTTCAGCTCTTCGGGTCCCTGAGTTATCATCCTTATATTTACACCGTTATCTCCCAGAACACCGAATAGTTTTGCAGAAATTCCGGGGCGGAAAGCCATCTTTCTGCCCACGGCGGCGACTACCGCCATGTTCTCTGTAATCTTTATATCCGTGGGTTCGATTTGTTTTTCGACTTCGCCCAATATCGAGTAGAGTCCTCCTCCGAGCTTCTCCGTCGATACCACGAAGGATGCGCAGTCTATACCGTTCGGCAGGTACTCCACATTCACATCGTGAGCAGCCAGTATCTGCAACATATTGAGCAGCACTCCGGGAGTGGAGGACATGCCGGGCTTGGAGATTGTAATAACCGTGTAGCCCTTTCTTCCGGCAATTCCGGTGATAAAGTTGCCTTCTTGCGGTGAAGCCTCCCCGTTCTCGTCGCAGATCTCATCGAGTATTAGAGTTCCCGGCGAATCCGGATCGTCGATGTTTCTTATATTGAGCGGGATGCCTTTGTCCTTTACCGGAAATACCGCATCCTCGTGCAGGACCTTCGCTCCTATGTAACTGAGCTCCCGAAGTTCGCTGTATGTGGCCCTCTCTATCGGTCTGGGGTCCTTGACTATCCGCGGATCCGCCATGAGTATTCCCGATACATCGGTCCAGTTTTCGTATACATCGGCGTCGAGTGCCGCTGCGGCAAGAGCCCCCGTAACGTCGCTTCCGCCGCGAGTTAAGGTCTTAATCTTTCCGTCGGGCATTACGCCGTAAAAGCCCGGAATTACCACTTTTCGACCCGCTGCCAGCTTTGAGAGCGCATCGTAGGATTTTTTTAAATCGATTTTTCCGTCGTACGAGAACTTGAGCCACAGCGCGGCATCGAGGAAAGCGAAGCCGAGAAAATCCGCCATCAGCTTTGCGGTGAAGTACTCGCCACGCGAGACCAGTTCGTCCTCGCTCAGTCCTTCGCGCATTCTCTCCTTTAATGCCGCAAGCTCGCTCTCTATATCCGTCTGAAGGCCGCAGCCTTTCTTTATGTTCAGGTATCTTTCTTCCACCTGTCGGAAAATCTCGTCGAAGGAGACGCCGTATTTTATATGAGCATGGCAAAGATATAGTAGGTCCGTAACTTTGTGACCCGTCCCGTTCATCTTTCCCGGCGCCGATACAACCACAACACTTCTTGCGGAGTCCGATTCGACTATAGATTTTATTCTCTTGAAATGGGCGGCATCCGCTACGGATGAACCCCCGAATTTCAGCACTTTTAACATCTCTTACCCTTCCTGTTACGGTTTTGGCGCATGTCTATTTCCCTTGCCGCCAAGCCTCTTCGTTTGTCCGCATTTCGCGGACTATTGACTTCGTAATGCAAACACTATATCACAATGGCAGGCAATTGCAAGTGTTTTATCGCCCTCTTTCGAAAATTGGTGGAGGAAGCATTAGTATAAAAAATATATCTGCAAACTATTCAAACTTTTATTACTCTATAATATAATTCAGGCAAGAGCGGAATTTGTGCCTACAATGGCACAATGCGATTTTCTCCTCGTTGAAAGCGCGCGAGCGGAGAATTTGCAAATGACAGGAGGCACTCAATTTGAAGGCAAATGTAAGAGAATTTGCGGGACGTTTTTTCGACAAAAGTCTCGATTTTCGTGTAAGACTTTTTAATGTTCTTGCCGCCGGCGGCATAGGAATAAGTATTATAAGCCTCATAGTAAACCTAAGCATATCGATGTGGGTTAGCGCCGCGGTTAGTTTGGTGCTTGCCGTACTTTCCGCTACACTTTTGTTGTTCACATATAAGACGGGAAAATATCAGACGGGATATATCGTTACAATTGTTACCATTTTTATGTTCTTCTTCCCGGTGCTGTTCTTTACATCAGGAGCTTATACGGGCGGCATGCCGTCGGTGTTTATCTTCGCGGTTCTTTTTACCATTCTTATGTTGGAAGGAAAAAGGGCAATTTTCGTGTCGCTTATAGAAATCGTGGAATATATTGCGATATCAATTATAGCTTATAAAAATCCGAGCCTCGTTACATGGTTTGCAACGGAGGCGGATATGCTTGCGGATGTGCTCGTTACCACTGCGGCTGTCAGCCTTTCCTGCGGTGCGGTCTTGTTCGTCCATATTCGCGAATACGAAGAACAGAGGGTAAAGCTATCGGAGCAGAACGAGCAGCTGAAGCTCTACGACGAGACTAAGTCGACTTTCCTGACGACGGTGGCTCACGAGATTAAAAACCCGCTTAATGCGATTAACCTTCATGCGCGCGATACCGCCGAATTGCTCGACGAACACAGCTTCGACATCGACACTATGAGGCAGAACCAGG
>JAAZLU010000214.1 GCA_012799165.1 Clostridiales bacterium | reverse complement strand
GGCGGGGATATTGTCGGGAATTTCGGAAGCCTCGAACACGAGGACGGGTTAGTCGTTATAAACGGCGCTAAAGTCGGAAAAATAACCCATGCCGACAGGGGCCAGCAGCTAAATAATTACGCTCTCATAAGGGACGGAGTTTTAAGCGGAAATGCGGTGCTGGATTGCGCGATACTCTCCGTAGATAATCTTACCATAGCCAAAGGCTCGTCCGTTAAAGTCGCTGCGAGGGGAGGCCTGGTAGTTGCCGGAAACTTCGTAAACGACGGAAGCTACATTTACGAAGGAGGATTGCAGAGTTTTGGCGGGGCGGCGCGCGTAAAAAAGAATATGAGTACCGTCGATCCGCAGGGAGTGCCAACTATCTACACGGATATGGAGTTCAAGAGTCTGGATATAGAGGAAGGTGCTCAGCTGTCGATAGAGGGCGGCGCTACGGTGACAGTCACCGGAGCTTTCTCTTCGGGCGCGAATAGTTTTATAGGAGCCGGGGGCGGAAATCTTCGCCTTTTAGGCAGCATCGATCACAAAGGTTCCATCATTGGTGGACAAGAATTCGAGAAAGGAGAGCCGAAATCCGGTCCGCACGGCGAAGCTGCGGCCTTGCAATTGAAGAGGCTCGGACTCTTCCACGGCGTGGGAACAAATCCGGACGGCAGCACCAATTTTGCCCTAAACCGTGCGCCTTCGCGAGTCGAAGCCATGATCATGCTGGTCCGACTGCTCGGCAAGTACGAAGAGGCTGTGCAGGGGACATGGAGCCACCCCTTTACGGATGTGCCGGCCTGGGCAGACGCGGTTGTCGGCTATGCCTACGAAAATAAGTTGACTTCCGGCATCTCCGCCACGAAGTTCGGCAGTGAGAATATCGCGAGCGCTCAGATGTATCTTACCTTCGTTTTGCGAGCTCTTGGATATTCCTCCGAGGCGGGCGGCGACTTTACTTGGGACAAACCCGAGGAATTGGCAAGGCAGGCAGGTATTTTATCGCAGAATGTACAACTCAAAAACTTTATGCGCGCGGATGTGGCGATAGTTTCCGAAGCAGCGCTCAATGCGAGGCTGAAGGGGAGCCACGAAAACCTTCTCGGGAAATTAATTCAGGAAGGGGCAGTGGCATCTAATGAAAAGAGCGAAGCCCTTGAGGCTCTTACCGCACCCGGACTGGGTTCAGTTACATTGACCAAGGACGAGCTTATCGATGTCAGCGGCCTAAGCTTCGGAGAGGGAAAAGAGATAATATTGAACGGCTTCAGCTTAACTCTTGTAGGTGCGCTCGACATAAGCGAGAATCCCTATTTCGACATTTACCCCGGCGAGAGAGCGGGCGGTGGTGTTCTTGACTTAAGCCACTTCAGAATCGATTCCTGGCGAATGCCGGAGGGCAATTCCGGAGACTGGCCTGTTATGGAGATACATTCCGGTCTCGAAGTTATTATGCCCTCAAGGCCCGAGGATCTTAGGCTAAACGGAGGCCCCGAGCTATTTGTGCTTACCTACAGGCTGACCAGATAGTACCGAAAGCTTGTCTGAATCTTCGTTTAAGAGTTTATGAGCAATCGGGATATAAATCGAAGGAACCGGACAGATTACAGCTTTATAGAATTACAGAAAGCCCTCCTTCGTCCGAAAGGAGGGCTTACTTTGTTAAAGTTTAATTTGAGCGTTTTTAAATTTAAGACTAATTGTTCATAATCAGGCGGACGAGTTTTCCATGCCTATAAAATCGCCTAGCTGTTTACCGAATGCGACGAGATTATACCGAATACGACGGGGGCATTGCATATAAAAAGATATGCTTTTATAATAATAACTACTAAGAGGAGGGGGCATCTCATCTGTGGGAGTTAAATTTCGCTTTATCCATGACGATACGCTCGGGGAAGACATAGAGATTACCGTGCGTGCCGCGGAGAAAAACGAACGAGTGGAAAAGCTTGTGTCCGCACTCTCGGAGAAATTCGAGCAGACTACAACTGCCGGATTATTCTTCGAAAGATATGGCATAGACAACTCGGATCTTGTTCTCGTCATGCGCGACGGTCGCTATGTGACGGCTAAAACCCTCACCGGTGATCATGTAATCAAGGATGCGCTTGCGCGCGTGGAAGAGTGCCTCGATCCCGCGTGGTTCGTCAGAATATCCCAGTCGGAGATAGTAAACCTTAAATATCTCAAGAACTGGGATTTCGTAGGCGGAGGAGTAATTCAGATAAAGATGGAAAACGGACTAGTGACCCACACATCGAGGCGATACGCTATGCAGATTCGCCAGACGCTTCTTAAAGGGAGGTCGAAACGATGAAAAAACGCCTGATTACAAGATTAATAAGCGGATTCGCCGTCGGTGTGCTGCTAGTGCATCTTATTACCTTTTTGGTAAATTATTTGGGTAGTGGCCAGTGCGTGGTTTGCATGCCTGAGCTCAGCGAGAGACTAGGATCCGTTCAGGCTGTAGTTGTCCAGACCCTGCTCGGTGCAATATTGGGCATGATAGCCTTCGCCGGAACATTATTTTTCGACATAGAAGAATGGAGTCTGCTGCGCGCTACGGCGGCTCACTGTGCGCTAATACTGTCCACCTTTCTGATAGTAGGGGCTCGGCTGCATTGGTTCTCAATGCATATTATAGCCATATCGATAATGGCCGGCATAATCATCCTCATGTACGCACTGATATGGGTCATAATGTACCTCATATGGAAAAGAGAGATTCGGGAAATGAATCGGCTTACGGAAGAGTATAAAAAGTATGCTTATATGAGCGAAAGCGATATTGAAGATTAGGGGCATAAGCGAGCCGGAGATAATCAGAAGTTGTAATTGTTATCAATATCTCGGTAAATATATATGGGTGCATAAGAATAGATAGCAAAGAACAGAGGAATGCAGCTCGTTAAAAGCATTACAATTATTCCCAGCATTGCATAGCCGATATTGTCGGGATACTTCCCTTGCACCAGAATAATCGACGCGAGGCCGATTAGAAAAACAATCGCGATAGCCCCGCACAGCAATTTAAATATGATTTTATCCTGCCGCTGCTTCCTTTTTAAACTGTTAGCCAAATCTGGATTTATAATAATTATATTGTCTAAATAAATTTCCTTTACTTTGCGTTTAATATATCTAAATATAAATGTCCATATTAAAACTAATAGGGTTACAGATGATACAACTAAAATATTAATGGTCTTATCGGATGCCGTTAATATATCCAAGTAGTATGAAGCTACCAGAAGCAAGATGAATATAACCGGTCCCCAAAAGCTCGTCGCTAAGAGCCCGATGTTAAAAAAAATACTTCTAACATTCTTGGAATATTTATTAAATTCTTCAGGGGACAATTCTATGGGAGTTCTTTCATTCTTCATAATATCCCTCGTCTTATCTTCCATAAATTAATTTTAACATAAAAACAATTTTAAAAATATAAGGCGATGATTGAGAACCTTCTTCTGATAAACTTATTTTTACGCGGCTTTAAGACATCGCGCAAAGCCACTTCGAATCCCTTTCTGCAGCTTGAATAGTCGCCTTCTTCGTGCTATAGTAATTTATGTATTTTTTAATATGACGGACGGCTTTTCGGGCATATGTCCGAGGCGGAATGGGGTGAAATTCCCCGCGAGTGGGTCACTGTGAAGCTCCCGCAAGGGAGATAAGTCAGATACGCTAAAGTCGTTCGCAGATCCCTGCCGGCACTAGGGTGAGAGCGAAGTAACCGCGCGGGGTGTCGCGGTTTTTTTATGTATAATAGGGATACTTTTTCGGGATATCACCCGGCTATAAACTTCATATACTTTGCTTTGGTGGTGGCGTTTACGATGTTCGTAATGCACCCTTTATATCTCGCCGTGTCTTTATGTACGGGAATTTGTTATTCCATATATCTTAAAGGAAAGCGCGCTGTACGCTTCTCGCTGCTGTACATGCTCCCCATGTTGCTGATGTCCGCGCTGCTCAATCCCGCCTTTAACCATGAGGGTGTTACTTTAATTACATACCTGCCTTCGGGAAACCCCCTGACGCTGGAGAGCATCGTCTACGGAATCGCCGCAGGCTGCATGCTCGTGAGCGCGATAATTTGGTTCTCCAATTATACCGAGATTATGACCTCCGACAAGTTTGTTTATCTATTCGGCAGGATAATACCCGCGCTCTCGCTCGTTTTGTCGATGACTTTGCGATTCGTTCCCCGCTTTAGCGATCAACTTCGAAGCGTGAGCGAAGCTCAGCGTGGTATAGGAAGAGATGTTTCCGAGGGCAGTATTATTCAGCGTGCGAGGAAGGGCATAACCATATTATCAATAATGGTCACCTGGGCTTTGGAAAATGCTATCGAAACCGCAGATTCCATGAGGAGCCGAGGCTACGGCCTTCCGGGAAGGACGGCATTTTCGATATATCGCTTCGACTCAAGAGACTGCAAGGCTCTCGCGTGGCTGCTCTACTGCGGAGTTTATTTAATCAGCGGACAGGCGGTAGGTTTCGGCTATTTTAGATATTATCCTAGCATCAAGGCGGTGGAGACGAGCCCGTTTTCCTTGAGCTTCGTACTGGTATACGCTCTGCTCTGCCTTACGCCGCTCATAGTAAATCTGCAGGAGGACAGGGTCTGGAAAACCCTCGAAAATATACAGCAAGCATGAACAGCGCAAACTATACCTTTGAAATAAATAATCTGAGTTTCGCTTACCCCGAGCAGGATAAGAAGGCCTTGGACGGGATAAGCTTGAACTTGCCCGAAGGCCAGTTTCTTGCTCTCGTCGGTCCCTCGGGCTGCGGAAAATCCACTCTGCTTCGTCAGCTCAAGAGCGTGCTCGCACCCCATGGGTTGCGGGAGGGTTCAATATTTTTTTGCGGCGAGCCCATAGATTCCGTGGACATGGCGACCCAGTCCGCCCGAATAGGCTTTGTGCAGCAGTCCGCGGAGAATCAAATCGTTACGGATAAGGTTTGGCACGAGCTAGCCTTCGGGCTCGAGAGTCTCGGAATGAAGACCGAGCAGATTCGCGCCAGGGTAGCCGAGATGGCATCCTTCTTCGGCATACAGAACTGGTTTTACAAGGACGTAAAGGAGCTTTCGGGCGGCCAGAAACAGCTTCTAAATTTGGCTTCGATAATGGCCATGCATCCTTCCGTCTTAATTCTGGATGAACCCACCGGTCAGCTCGACCCAATCGCGGCATCGGAGTTTCTATCGACCATAGGAAAGATAAATAGAGAGCTCGGAACGACGGTGATAATCGTCGAACACAGGCTCGAGGAAGTGTTCCCCTTTACTGACCGCGTCGTCGTGATGGATAGCGGAAAGATAATCGCGGACGGCAGCGTTCAGTATGTGGGTGCGGAGCTGAAGAAAAACGCTAACCCGATGTTCCTTGCGATGCCCGCGCCCATGAGGATATGGGCTGCGACGGAGGATGAGGGTGCCTGTCCCCTGAGCGTGCGCGACGGCAGGGAATGGCTCGAACGCTTCAGCCGGGAGCGCGGCCTTGGTAGCATACCTGAGGAGAGAGTCGTGCCGCGGGGAGAAGAGAAGGTCCTCTCGATGAGCGAGCTCTGGTTCAAATACGAAAAGGACGGACACGACGTGCTGCGCGGATTGTCGCTCGAAGTTTTCAGAGGAGAATTCCTTGCGATTTTAGGCGGAAACGGCACGGGTAAGACCACGGCGCTCTCCGTGATTGCAGGGCTTCGCAAGGCTTACAGGGGGGACTTGGAGCTTAGCGGAACTGTCGCCATGCTTCCTCAGAACCCTCAAACCTTATTTGTTAAGAAAACCGTCAGGGAAGATCTCTTCGAGATGTTCAAAGGCACCAAAATCGCCGCCGATGTTCAGAAGGCCAATGTTGACGGGGTAGTGCAGCTGTGCAAGCTGGAGGAGCTTTTAGAGCGCCATCCCTACGATCTTTCGGGAGGCGAGCAGCAGAGGCTGGCTCTGGCGAAGGTTCTTCTTTTGGTTCCCGAGATTCTACTCCTGGATGAGCCCACGAAGGGGCTCGATGCCGAGTTTAAGCAGACTTTCGCGGCGATTATAAGAAAGTTGCAGCAGCAGGGCTTCACCATCATAATGGTCAGCCACGATGTGGAATTTTGCGCCGAATATGCGGATCGTTGCGCGCTGTTTTTCGATGGAAGCATAGTGACGGAGGGGCGCCCGCGCAGCTTCTTTTCGGGCAATAGCTTCTATACGAGCTCCGCAAACAGAATGGCAAGAAAACTCCTTCCCGAGGCGGTTACGGCTACGGATGTAATCTCCGCCTGCGGCGGCAGAATCCCCGAGAATCCCGAGATGCCCGATATACGAGAACTCGTGGTCGAGGAAGAGGGTGCCGATGCTAAAGCTGCGAAGCTTCCGATCTGGCGCAAAATCATAGCGGCAATCGCCGCCGCGGTGGCGGTATTCGGCCTGGTGAGGGCCGTCGGAGTGACTGATCTTACGACGCTGATCAATTCGGGTGGGATTACGAGCCTTTCGGGAGACTATATAAAGATATACGCAGTTCTTATCTCGGCTCTGCTCGTCTTGGCACTGGCTACAGCGAGAAAGTCCAAGAAGTCTGAGTTTGTAATACAGGTACCCAAAGAGAAGCGAAAACTTTCCATGCGGACTATGGTCGCTGCCGGTCTTATATTGCTTTTGGTGCCTCTCACTATATTCTTCGGACATTATTATTTAGCCGACAGGAAATACTATTTTATCTCTTTGGCAGTCCTGTTTGAAACGATGATTCCATTCGCTCTGGTTTTCGAAGGTCGAAAGCCTAAGGCGAGGGAGCTCGTCGTAATAGCTGTCCTCTGTGCAATAGGCATGGCGGGCCGCGCGGCCTTCTTTATGCTGCCGAACTTTAAGCCGGTTATGGCGATAGTGATAGTGGCAGGCGTTGCCCTCGGAGGCGAATCGGGCTTTCTCGTGGGAGCTATGACCATGCTTGCATCGAATGTCATGTTCGGGCAGGGTCCCTGGACACCCTATCAGATGTTTTCCATGGGGCTGATAGGCTTTTTGGCTGGTGTCTTCTTCCGCAAGGGACTGCTGAGGCGAACGAGGGCATCGCTCTGCGTCTTCGGCGCAATCTGCGCGGTGGTCGTCTACGGAGGGCTCATGAATCCGGCCGCCGCCCTGATGTGGGCCGGCAAGCTGAACAAGCAAATCCTAATAACCTACTATATTACGGGTTTTCCCGTCGACTGCGTACATGCGGCTGCGACGGCGCTTACCTTGTGGTTTGCGGGGATTCCAATGTTGGAAAAGCTGGAGCGCATAAAATTGAAGTACGGCCTGGTGGAGTGATATACTTGCCTGCTTGACGCAGACTACCCGATTTAAATTTTAATGTTATAATCATATTGTCAGCTCGGTGCGATGCGCTATGTTTCAGTAATAAAGAAAGGAAGAGAATATGAGAAAAGATTTTGGGGCGAAACCATGGATATATCCCCAGGTGGTATTCATAATTGGAACCTATAACGAGGACGGAACGCCCAACGCAATGAACGCGGCATGGGGTGGAGTGGGGGATACGGAACAGATATTCATGTGCATCAGTTCTACTCACAAAACCACCGAGAATATACTGCGCGCGAAGGAATTTACCGTGAGCCTGGGAACCTTAGACCAGATGGTGGCCTGCGATTATGTCGGACTGGTTTCGGGCAATGATGATCCGGAAAAGATGGCAAGGACGGGTTGGCATTTCAGCAAGGCCAGTCAGGTAAATGCGCCGGTGATAGATGAACTTCCCATGACTTTTGAGTGCAAGCTTATATCCTACAATGCTCATTACGGTTATCTCTTCGGAGAAATCCTGAATCTGAGTGTCGACAAACGCATCCTTGCGGGCGACAAAATCGACGTGGACAAACTCAGACCGATCAGCTTCGATGGAGCGAACGGAGAATACAGAGTCTTGGGAGAGAAGGTTGGAGATGCATTCTCGGTAGGCCTTAAACTCAAGGAATAGTCGGCTCGGAAATCGAAAAACGGTGGATTCGGAGCTTACAAACAGCAGATCCGAAATCTTGGAGACAGATGGAAGAAAATTTTAAATATTCAGTAAGAGAGCTCCGCGCGCAGGTGGACGGAGAGGAATACCTTCGCGAGTGTGTCGATATACCCCGCTTTTTGGAGTGTTGCAGGGCTTGCCCCGGCTACGGCGGGCGCTGGTCCTGCCCGCCTTTCGAGCAAGATGTTTCGGAGATCTGGAAGGGCGTTAAAATGGTGGTTTTATACGCCCGGCTGTTGTTGCCGGACTTTGCGGGGCAGAGCATGAAGGCCGCCTCGCGGGCCCTCGCCGCGGAGAAGAAGCCCTATGCGGAGTTTTTACTGTGCAAGGAGGCTCAAAATCCGGATTCGTTGGCCTTGCTTGCCGGTTCTTGCAGCGTATGCGAGGAGTGCGAGCGAGCTTTCGGACGGCCCTGCAGATTCCCCGAGCGCATGCGTCCTTCCCTTGAGGCTTGCGGCGGAAATATAGAGAAAAGCGCCTCGAAGTATCTCGGGTATCCGTTACTTTGGGCCTCAGACGATGAAGCCCCCGAGCATCTGATGCTCGTCGGAGCTTTGCTGCTGAAGTAAACGCGGTTGATGCCGCTCGGAGCACTGTTGCTGAAGTGAGGCGCGATTGAGCGCACAGAGAATTTTCAGCATTGAGTTATAGATGTTAATACATTTGAAAGGAGAGCCGAATAAATCTTCGGCTCCCCTTTGTCGATTGCTTCTCACGGCAGTCGTTTCTTTTTATGGGGCATTCACTATTCTTTAAGGTGCTCGCTGCTTTTCGCAGCAGTCTTTTTAGATTTAATCCTCCTGCTTCTTTATTATTTTCTTGCGAGCGAGGAATATCAGTACGATTGCCGATAGGATTACCAGAGCCAACCACAGCTGATATCCGTTGCTTTCTTGCTTCGCCTCGGCTGCGGTTATGGCTTCGACTTTGGTGTCCAGAGCCTCCTGCGTCATTACTTCGAGCACGCCGACAGCTGTACTTCCTATGGAAACGATTTCTACTTTATACTCGCCCATGGGCAGGGTTTCGAGGAACTCCGGCTTAAAGATGACTATCGTCGAACCTTCCCTCAAGTCGTAGTTGGATTCGTCGACCATTTCACCGTCAAGCGCAACGTGCGAGAACTCATTTATATCGGCTTCCGATTTAAAGCTTGCGGATTCTGTCGAACCCTTTGCCCAGCCCGCAGGCTGCTCGCTAACTTCGCTTTCCGTCCTTTCGGGTGCCAGCTTCGGGAGAGTCTTGCATTCTACAATCCATACTCCGCATCTTCCGCAGCGTATGCCTTCGGTCCGACCTTCCAGGGTCGAGGTTGGCCTCATGGCATGGATAATTACCTCTTTATGCGGGATAGGCGGGATGCTTTCAGCGAGTTTCTGAGTTTTACCGCAGACATCACAGTGAACGGATTCGGTATAGCCGGCCTGCGTACAGCTGGGCTCTTTGCCGGGATTGGTAACCCAATTGTGCTCTTCGCTCTTCGGAATATACTCAACTCTTCCTCTAAGCCCGCATGTTTGGCATTCCCATTGTTCCGCGCCCTCCGCAACACAAGTTGGAGCATAAAGTGGAACCAGCTGCCATTCGTGGGGTTCTATAGGCAGTTCTCTAATTCTTTCCACGCCGCATACAGTGCAGAAGTCTTGAGCTTTTCCGCGCGTCGTACAGGTCGAGGGCTCTAAAACATTATCGTCCCCCCAGCTGTGATGCCCTATGGCGGGGCGATATGTTCCCTTATTTATAATCTCGCCGCAGACGTTGCACTTGGTCGCTCCTACAATGCCGCCCTGCATGCAGCTTAAGGGTTCGTCTTCTACCGGCACCTCGGTATGACCCTTGGGCGGCTTATCTCCCTTGACGGGTTCACGGCCGCATATTTTACAATACATACGGAACTTTCCCCACTCCGTGCAGGTCGGCTCAACCAGTATCTCTCCCACCAGATCGTGCTCATCGATGGTGGGTATAGCCTGCTCCTCCTCCTCATTACAGATTCTGCATCTGACGAGTTTTACGCCCTCGTCTTTGCAGGTCGGCTCGCGGATGGTTTTGACATCTATCCAGTCGTGGCCGT
>JAAZLU010000213.1 GCA_012799165.1 Clostridiales bacterium | reverse complement strand
GAGCCAATCGAATACAGTGCGGACTTCCGGCCGATTTATTACGGGCATGCTTCCGTAAACGCTCTCAGAATGTATGTTGCAAAGTCCGCTTCCCTTCCGCTCTGTGTGGAATCTGGCAGATTCTTCGTTGAAGGATCGAGGCTATGCGCTCTCTCTGTGAGCTTTCCGGGAAGGGCTTCGATTAAACTTCAGACATCAGAGAGTCGCAGCATCAAAAATTTAAAAATTTACTCCCTGCGCGACGGCATAAAGACCGTCGTCCTTGAATGTCCTTTCACAAGGGACGGGGATTTGGCGCGCTGGAGTGCGAGCGAGGCGAAAGCCGAAATTTCCTTCACGCAGTCGCAAGAGGAGGAGACGGCCAGAGTCTACGCCAAAGGCGAGGCTATAGATTACCGCATGAGCTACAGCGATTACGAGGGGGATCCTTCCAAGAAGCAGCACTGGGTCTACGCGCATGAACCCCTCAACGACGGACCATGGGCGGATGCCGGCAAGGACTTTGAAGCCCCCGTAAGCAGGTTTTATATCGACGGAAAGTATACCCTCCGCCACAGTCAGGAGGACAGCACCGGCAATCCGGCTTTCGATAAGACTTCCAACATAGCGGAGATGGTGTTCTACATCAAAGGAGGAAGTGCCACTGCGCCATGGGTCACTTTTATAAGGACGAATCCTAGTGAAGTAAAGGAAGGAGAAGTCTACAGTATAAGAGCCGGTGTGGACGACAAGGAGAAGGACCTTCTCGATGTAAAGATTGAACTCTATAAGTATCCGGAATCCTCGCCCGTCGCGACCCGGAGCTATACGGGTCTTGCTATTGGAGCAGACGGAAATTATCCGGTCTGCACGCTCGCAGCTCCCCGGGCGGAGGCGGGAACATACGATGTTATCGTCACCGTCAGGGATCACAGCGGCGCGGGTATGGACTCGCTGCGCTTTAAGGTGAAGGAGGGGCGCTCGCTCGCCGCGCGGGTGGATCATACTCCGGAATGGGAAGCCAACAGAATTGCCTGGAACGAGGCGAGGGCGAATGATTTCAGAGCTCCGAATGTTTTTTGGCCCGGAGAAGCTTTAGTATTGTCCGCCGAAGCGGGCGGAAAACCCAGGAGGGTGAGGGCGGAGATTCTTGAGTTTCCGCAGTATGCCTGTAACTTAAGCGCAGAGTCCTTCGGAAGCGGAAAGATTCCGTATGCGGCGACGCTCTGGGATGCCTCAATGCTCCAAAGCATCGGTGTTTCGAGGCCCGTGCCCGCGACGCTCAGGTTCATCGCCTATTATGAGGACGGAGGAACCCTCATCGAGGATGTGGCAATAATCTTTGACCAGAGCAGGGGAGCCTTCCATCAGTTGCACAGACTATATTAGCCTTGTGGAAGCTCGAGGCAGGGATGATTTAAAAAGCACGATGCAGAGAGGCTCGCTCATCAGCGAGCCTCTTGACTTATGCGTATTCAATGCGCATAATAGGAGTGTCAATATATAGTCATGAATAGAAGAGATTTTATTAAGATTCTTGAACGAAACGGATGGTGGCTCAAGAGGCACGGTTCCAATCATGATATATACACAGACGGTAAGCACAGAGAATCCGTCCCGAGGCATTCAAAGATAGATGAGGAGCTGGCAAAGGCGATAATCAAGCGCAGAAATCTGAAATAGTCTTTTGTTGAGCGCTTTAAAGGAGGTAAAGAATAATGAAAAAAGCATATCCGATTATAATATCCCCTACAGCCGGCGGGTATTCGGTGTATATTCCGGATTTCGATATCAACACTCAAGGCGCGGATATACCGGATGCAATCTTTATGGCCAGGGATGCTATAGGTCTGGTTGGAATAGATATGCAGGACGACGGGGAAGCATTGCCCGAGGCAGCGCCGCTCGAATCGATAAGAGGCGGCGATGAGGATATTGTAAGCCTCGTAGATGTAGATTTTGCGGAATACAGGAGGAGGCACGACAATCGCGTCGTCAGAAAAAACTTGACCATTCCTTCTTGGCTCAACGAGGAAGGCATAGCGAGGGGCATTAACTTTTCTCAAGTTTTGCAGGAGGCATTGATTGAAAAACTCGGTGTATAAAGCAAACAACACATCTATATTATGCCAGAACGCCAAAAAGCAATATTTGGCGTTCTTTTTCGTGTGTCTTGTGTTAGAATACAATGAGTGTTTTTATGTAAAATAACATCAAAGTTTTCATATATTTATGCCGCTGTGCGCGGCGAAAAGGAGATTAGCATGAGGAAACATGTAAAAGGAAATGTAAGTTGGGTCGGTTACCTTGATTGGGAGATGGAGAAATTTCACGGTGACGAATATTCCATATATAACGGATCGAGCCAGAATGCCTATCTGATTGAGGAAGAGAAGACCG
>JAAZLU010000212.1 GCA_012799165.1 Clostridiales bacterium | reverse complement strand
TGCGTACCATTTGGAATCCCAGTCTTTTATTACGCCTACTCTCAATCCGTGAGGGCTAACTTTCTGACCCATAATAACCTCCTCCGATTATCTTTCCTTTAAAGTGACACCCAGGTGGCTGCTCCTCTTGAGGATCATCCCGGCTCTTCCCTGAGCCATCGCTCTCCAACGCTTCATCGTCGGGCCCTGGTTTACATAAATCGATGCAACATAGAGCCTTGAAACGTCCATGTCGTGATTGTTTTCCGCGTTGGCGGCGGCCGACTGCACGACCTTTTCCACGAGCTGAGAAGCCTTACCCGGCGTAAACTTCAAGATGGTCAGCGCTTCCTGAAGGTCCTTGCCTCTTACGAGGTCCGCGACAGGCGCGAGCTTCGTCGAAGACATCTTTACATATTTTGCTATCGCTTTTGCTTCCATTGCCTATCTCCTTCCTATCTGACCTTTGAGGAACCGGCGTGGCCTCTAAATGTCCTCGTCGGCGCAAACTCGCCGAGGCGGTGACCCACCATGTCCTCCGTTATGTACACGGGCACGTGCTTGCGCCCGTCATGTACCGCTATCGTATGTCCTACCATCTGGGGGAAGATCGTTGATGGTCTGGACCATGTCTTTATTACCCTTTTCTGGTTGGCAGCGTTCATCTCGTCTATCGCTTTAAGAAGCTTTGCGTCTACGAACGGCCCTTTCTTTAAGGATCTGCTCATCTGTCTCCTCCTTCAACTACTTCTTGCCCCGTCTCTTGATAATATACTTATCAGAGGGCTTGTTCTTCTTCCTGGTTCTGTAACCCAGCGCCGGCTTGCCCCAGGGTGTTACCGGTCCCGGTCGTCCTATGGGAGCCTTGCCTTCGCCTCCTCCGTGGGGATGGTCGACGGGGTTCATTACCGAGCCCCTGACCGTCGGGCGTATTCCCATATGTCTCTTCCTGCCGGCCTTGCCGATGTTTATGAGCTCGTGCTCGTTGTTTCCTACTTCCCCGATGGTGGCCTTGCAGTTCATGGCGATCTTTCTTACCTCGCCGGAGGGCAGCCTCACCTGAGCGTACTTGCCTTCCTTTGCCATAAGCTGTGCAGCGTTTCCAGCCGCTCTGCAGAGCTGTCCGCCCTTTCCGGGCTTAAGCTCGATGTTGTGTATGAGAGTTCCCAGGGGGATGTTCTCAAGAGGCAGGGCGTTACCGGTAACTATGTCGGCCTCGGGCCCCGAAAGGAGCACATCTCCGACCTGCAGCTTATTGGGAGCGATTATGTATCTCTTCTCTCCGTCCGCATAACACAGCAGTGCGATGTTTGCGGATCTGTTGGGATCGTACTCTATGGTCTTGACGGTCGCCGGTATGCCGTCCTTATCCCTCTTGAAGTCGATTATTCTGTACTTCTTTCTCGTTCCGCCGCCTCTGTGTCTGACGGTAATGCAACCTCTGTTGTTGCGCCACGAATGTTTCTTCAGGGTCTTCGTCAGGGACTTTTCGGGAGTCTTTCGGGTAATCTCCTCGAAGGTGGACACCGTCATCCCTCTAAGTCCCGGAGTAGTCGGTTTATATTTCTTAATTCCCATTGTTTAATCCTCCTACTTTATAGTCCTTCGAAGAACTCGATGTTCTTGCTGGAATCGGAAAGCGTAACGACGGCCTTCTTATAGGACGGCGTAAGTCCGGAGTGAAGCCCCATCCTCTTCTTCTTTCCTCTATAGTTCATGACGTTCACTCTTATGACCGTGACGTCGAAAGCTTCCTCGACAGCCGCTTTGATCTCCGTCTTGGTGGCGTTCTTTGCCACCTTGAAGGTGTATTTCTTGTCGGCGGCCGCGTACATGCTCTGCTCGGTTATTACCGGGCTGATTATTACGTCGTAAGGAGTCTTCATTGTGCGTACACCTCCTCGATTTTCGCAACCGCATCCTTGGTGATGATGAAGCTGCCGTGATTTATTATCTCGTATACATTCATCTGTCCTACAGTCGTCGTCTGCACTCCGGGCAGATTCGCGCTGCTCTTGATGACATTTTTCTCTACTTCCGCAGTGACGATGAGAGCCTTCTTTTCGGCCTTTACGGCCTCGAGTATCTTGATCATCTCCTTGGTCTTGGGTTCGGCCATCTCGAGCTTATCGAGAACGATTATATTGCCTCCCAGAACCTTGGAAGAAAGAGCGGAAAACATCGCGAGCCTCCTAAGCTTCTTGGGCACGGTGTACCTGTAGCTTCTGGGCTTGGGTGCGAATGCGACTCCGCCTCCGACCTGGCTGGGATCTGTCGAGCTTCCCTGCCTGTGGCGACCCGTACCCTTCTGTCTGAAAGGCTTTCTTCCGCCGCCGCGCACATCGGCGCGAGTCTTTGCGGACTGGGTTCCCTGTCTACGGTTGGCCAGATGATTCTTGATGACCGCGTGGACCGCATATTCGTTGGGCTCTATTCCGAATATCGCATCGTTGAGCTCTATGGTGCCGGCTTCGCTGCCGGTCTGCGTAAGCATCTTAACTTTTGCCATTTGACTTCCTCCTTTCCAAGCTCCTTACTTGCCCTGTCCCTTGACTGCATACCTGATGCGGAGAAATCCGCCCTTGTTTCCGGGGACAGCGCCCTTAACGAGCAGAAGGTTTCTGTCTGCAATCACTTTTACAAGCTCTAAATTCTGTATGGTTACGGTATCTCTTCCCATCCTTCCGGGCCCTTTGTTTCCGGGGAAGACCCGGGAGGGATATGTCGATGCCGCCAAAGCTCCGGGGAGCCTCTTGTGTTTAGAACCGTGAGTCCTCGGGCCTCTTGCATGTCCGTGCCTCTTGATGTTGCCCTGAGTTCCCTTACCCTTGGAGGTACCCGTTATGTCGAGTTTTGTGCCCTCCTCGAAGTCGGCTACGGTGACTATCTGTCCGAGTTCGTATTCCTCGCCCTCGTCCAGCCTGAATTCCGCAAGATACTTCTTGGTATCGCTTCCCGTCTTTTCGAAGTGGCCCTTGAGGGCCTTTGTGAGCCTCTGCGGCTTCTGGTTTTCAAAACCGAACTGCACGGCCCTGTAGCCGTCGTTTTCTTCGGTCTTCAGCTGGGTAACCACGCAGGGACCCGCCTCTATGACCGTTACGGGAATTACTTCCCCATCCTCGGAAAAAATCTGGGTCATCCCGACCTTTTTTCCTAAAATACCTTTCATCTTTTCCTCCTGTTCTTACAGCGGATTACTTCCTGTAATCATACTAAGTACACGGTAATCTATCGTCCGGTTCCGTACTTATAATTTGATTTCGATATCCACGCCTGCCGGCATATCGAGCTTCGTGAGCGCATCGATGGTCTTCGGCGTCGGGTTGAGGATATCTATCAGCCTCTTGTGAGTTCTCTGCTCGAACTGTTCTCTGCTGTCCTTATACTTGTGAACCGCCCTGAGGATCGTGACCACTTCCTTCTCTGTGGGAAGCGGGATGGGTCCGCTGACCTCTACTCCGCTCTTCTGAGCGGTCTCCACTATCCTCTGCGCGGAAAGATCCAGCGCCTTGTGATCGTAAGCCTTGAGTCTCACTCTGATTTTCTGACTACTCATACAATGTTTCTCCTTCTTCTTTGCTGCGGAGCTTTCTCCGCTTTTTCGCACATTTTCGCCGCTTCTGTGCGAGGCCTTTTCTCGATTTTGCTTGAAATTTCAAGGTTTTTGCAACTCTTTGAGATTAGTACACGCCTTCGTGTGTTCCTATACCTTACTCTCAACGCAAAACTGCGAGAACTCCTTCGCCGGCCTCCAAGGACCGACAATTCTCGGCAGAAATTCCCAGACGGCTCTGCAACTTTCTGCTTCTTCGCTCGGATTTTCAAGGCTTTTCAGCCTTTTCAGCCCCAAAGCAAGCCCTAACACTATACAACAGCCTTCTGAAACATGCAAGCTTTTTTAAGAAAAAATCTGAAAATTTTTTAAAAAATTTTAAAAGCCCCTAAAGCTTGTTATTTAAACACTTGGCCGATTCGAAAATTCTAAATTTTTAGGGAATTTGCGACAACGCTTCCTTGTGTTT
>JAAZLU010000211.1 GCA_012799165.1 Clostridiales bacterium | reverse complement strand
GATTTGTCACCTACTGGTTTGTAATCCTTATAAGCATGGGAGGAGTTTTGCTGTGGAAGAGCAGGAAGTTTATTCAAAGAATCAGAAATTGAAGATAGTCCGGAACTTGCCGAATTTAGTAACCCTTCTAAATTTGTCCTTTGGCATTCTGGTTATCTTTATATGCATATGCAATAATACACGGGAAAATCGAGTAATTGCCTCCGTCTTTATCCTCGCCTCCTGCATTTGCGATGCGATCGATGGCCCACTGGCAAGAAAGCTAGATGTAGCTTCGGACATAGGCAAACAACTGGATTCGTTTGCGGATATAATCTCGTTCGGGGTCTCTCCCATGGTACTGGCGGCGCGCAGTCTTATTACGGATATGCAGCAACCCGTAACTCATCTTATAGTCTTTCTTGCAATGATCAGCTATATTTCCTGCGGCATCTTGCGCCTTGTAAGGTACAATCTGGGCGACTTTAGGGATCATTTTGTCGGGCTTCCGATAACGGTCGCAGGGCTCATTCTCGCAATAAATTTCCTTCTTGCCAATCATCTCGAGTACGAACAGGCTGCACCATTCTTGCCGATAAGCGTAATACTGATATTCGTCCTATCCGCGCTGATGATAAGCAATATAAGAGTTTCGCGGATATCTCTTCGGCTTTAATTAAAGTCAAGCATCCTCATTTCTTATGCATACAGGACATCAAATCGTCACCTCAAACAAGTCAGAAATGTAGAGCTAAAAATCTCGTTTTAAAAAATTAAAATAATTCGAAGTTTTTTATAAATATGTGTTGACATTTCGAGTTAGAGTCGTTAAACTAGATTTGGTTAGACATGACTAACTGATTGACAACTGAATCGATATCCGCTCTGATAGGCGCTAGCCTCAAGAGTTGATAGACAGCTGCATCGCGATTTGACGCAAAAAGATACTCCGATGCTCCAAAAAGATTTTTCACTGTACTTCCCGGAGCCAATAGAACGTGCCATTGAACTTAAAGCGAAAACGATTGCGGATCAGCTGCCGACAGTACGGCCCGTCGACTCGTCCTCAAATAGCCTCAGGACAGCCGACGGGTCATTGAAAATATTCCTTATCGGAAAAAGTTAAAAGACAGTCGATGCCGATACAGGAAAGGAGGAAACTGCAATATGAATATAACTATAATAGTTCTGGCAATCCTGATTGCGCTTGCATTTATTGCTTCGATATTAAGCATAATAAGAAATTACCGCAGCGGCTGCAGCAACTGCGGAGGCTGTCCCTACAACAGTTCCTGCGTGAATGCTCATAAAGTCTTTAAAAAACGGGACGAAATTAAAGCTCAGATGTTCCACGATAAACGAGGGTGGATGATAAAGTAAGAGCTCGGCTTGCAAGAAGTTCTTAAGGATTAAGAGACAAAACCTACGCTCCTAAATACAAAATGGAGCAGTACAAAGGGCCCGGTTGATGACGTCGGGCCCTTGTTAAATCTTATATCCCCAACAGCTCCCAAAGCGCAAAAGCCACCCCGTCCTCGTCGTTACTCGGAGCGATGTAGTCCGCAGCCGCTAGAATCTCCGGAACGGCATTTCCAAGAGCGACGCCTATACCTGCCCTCAGCAGCATATCCTTGTCGTTAGTCGAATCGCCGAAGGCCATCACGGCGGACATATCCTCGCCAAGCTCCTCGGCCAGCACGGCCAGCGCGCTGCCCTTAGAAGTTCCGGGTCCGCCCAGCTCCAAACTCGTAGGTGAAGAGCTGGATACGGTAACACCTTCCAAGGCACTCAGTTCTTCCAAATATCTACTGCGCAGATCCAAATCTCCGAACTGCAGATATATATTTTCTATCCTCGCTTTATTCGCCTCCAAAAGCTCCATCAGATTGTCCGCAGGAATCCGCGTTGAAAAGACATATTCCCTGCTCTTTTCGCTGCCTCTACCGTATTTCTCCAACTCATAAAAGCATGAGCGCTCGGCATAGACCTTGTGGTCGAAGAATATCTCCGTCATAACAGCCTCGTTTACAAGCCACGGCCTCACAGCATCGATGGCGGCTTCTCCGAGCATCTGCTCAAAGAGCACCCTGCCGCTTGCGAGCTCCGTGAGCTGCGCTCCGTTGCTCGAGACGGCGTATTCTATTCCAGGGAAATCTAAAAGCACTCGAGGAAAGGTGCTCAGCATCCTCCCCGAGGCTATTACCACATGAAAACCCTTCTCCATCGCGCGCAGCAAAGCCTTCCTGTTGCGCTCTGAAAACCGGCCTTGCGAATCGAGCAAGGTATCGTCGATATCGAAGGCCAGGATGTTTATCTTCTCCAGAAGTTCATCAGATATAGTTTTTTTTGGATAATCTTTCATTTGTCTTTGCAAGTTATGCTTAAATCTGAACTTCAACTTATATTAAAGTTGCGGGTGCGACGGCAATTTCAGCTGCGCCTATAACTCATCCTCGAGCGGCAGGGTCAACTGGTCGAGATCGGAAGCTTCCTTGAGAGAGGAAAATCCTTCGTAGTCGTCGCCGAGCGCGATGTTTCCGATGTCCTCGAGCTCCGGAAGATCCTGCAGGGTTTCGAAGCCGAAGACGGACAGGAAATTTCTCGTTGTACCGTAGAGTATCGGTCTGCCGAGCCCGGTTCCTCTACCCTTTTCCTCTATGAGTTCCCTTCTTGTAAGGGTCTCCAGCACCCTGTCGCTTCTAATTCCTCGTATGGAATCTATCTCTACTTTCGTGACAGGCTGCTTATATGCGATTATCGCCAATACCTCCAGCGCCGCCTGAGAGAGCCTTTTCTCCTTGACGGGCGTGCAGAGCTTGCGTATGTAGTCGGCGTTTTCTAAATTTGTGCGCATCTGGAACGCCTTGTCGGTTTCCCTTATGCGAAGGCCTGAATTGCGCTCCTCGTAATCCGCCGCCAAATCGCGGAAAATCCGGAGCATCTCGCCCTCCGTAACATTGAAGAGCTCCGCCGCGGTCTTCGCTTCCAGGGGGTCGCCCCAGACGAAGAGGATGGATTCCAGGGCCGATTTTATGCTTTCATCTGTCATCTTTAGCTCCTATCTTAATGCACGGCAGCCTTCTCGACCAGCCGCACGATTATATCGCCGTAGCGCTTCTTCTGCTCCGCCAGCACCGTTCCTTCACTCAGCAAATCCAGAATGGATATAAAGGTTATAACCTGATTGTAAAGGCTCTTATCGTCGCTGATCATCTCGGAAAACCTCAACTTATTTCTACCTTTAAACATCTTCTTTATTTGAGCCGTCCTCGTCTCCACGGACATGCGCCTGCGCTCGCTGCGCTCATAAATCTTGTGCATCTCCTCGAGCTGCTGCCGCCTGAATATAAAGGCCCTAAAGGCTCTGACGAACTCCCTCATATCCGACTTGATGAGCTCTTCCTCCTCGCCGATATATTCGGAGAGATCTTCCTGCGGCTTGGTGTACGAATTTGAAACCGCCTCCGCCTGCTCATCCAAAAAGGCCGCCATATTCTTGTAGCGTTTGTACTCCAATATCCTCGCAACAAGGCCTGCGCGGGGGTCATCATCGTCATCGAGCTCATCATCGCCCGAATGCCTGGGCAGAAGCATCCTGCTCTTGAGCTCGATCAGCTCGGCTGCGAGCACCATAAACTCCTGAGCCACCGCGATGTCCCTGTTTCTCATGTCCGCGACATGCTCTATGTATTGAGTTGTTATCTCGGAAATCCGAATGTCGTAGATGCTCATCCGAGCATGCTCGATCAGATATACGAGCAGCTCGAGCGGGCCCTCGAAGACTTCCAATTTAACCTTGTATCTCATCGCTACCTTAAATCATCGATAAACTGCGTTTCATAGCCGCGGCTTTCGAGCCATTTGATGATATTTTCCTCGTGCCAAAGTATGCGGTATGCATAATCCGTGCTGTAACTTCCGCTCGACACGGTGCCGCTGCCCTGATTATAGGCGGACATCGTCTTGATTATATCACCCTTATACTTTCGCATAAAGTTCCTTATATACATCGCGCCGAACTCGATATTGTAGTGAGGGTCGAGGAGCATCTCCCTGCTGTAACCCTGAGCCTCCCCTGTGCGGGGCATTATTTGCATCATACCTATAGCACCGCCGCCGATAACCTCGGGCCTGAACATACCCTCTCCCCTGCAGACCGCCATTAGGAAGGTCTGAGGAATGCCGTAGACCGTGGCTTCGTGGCGGAATAAATACTCGAAATATACGGCATCTGCGAAGCTCAGCTCTCTGTTCCAAGCTCGCATATATTCGGCGCAGCCCGCAATAAAAGAGGCATTCTCCCCGCTGTACCAACTCCGCGCATCCCTTTCGGGATCGGTGCTGATATAGAGCCCCGTAAGATTGTCGTAGTGATAGGACCATCCGAAATCTTCGGAAGCCTCAAACCACGAAAGGGGTAGATAAGTGCAGTCTTTTATCTTGACATAACTCGCGTGGCCGGATATCAGATTCCTTCCAAGAGAAGCAGAAATACCGAATGCATCGACCGCCTTTTTTACAAGCGGAAATTCGGTGCATGCTCGGTCGAGCCCCTCGAAGAGCTCCGGAAATTTATCCATATAGAGATTGAGCCTCCCGGAATCTTCCGCCTCCAGATCCATGCGAAGCCTATCCTTGGAGCGCTGCTCGTAAAGGTTGTCTGCCGATATTAACCTGTACCCGCTGTGAACTTCCGCATTGTAACGCAGGTCGAATTTGTTGATTGCAAGCTGAGCATCGGAAATAGCGCCGGGATAGCTGATTTTGTCTTCTAAAAGGAAAATCTTATCCTCTTTGTCTATGTCCATGTCGAAGCCGAGCCTCAGCTTCCACAGCGGGGTTGCGGGAAACCAAAATTCTCCGCCGCCGGAGACTATCGGATGCGTAAGCTCGTAATTTCTTATGAGCACACCGTCTATATATATGTCGTTGCAGAGAAATCTCAGATCTATGCGCTCCTTGGATGCGAACGCGTCAGCTGCAGGCCGCTCGACGACCGGCCTGAGTTCGTCGCCCATATAGTCTTGGAAGAACCAAGCCTCAAAAACAAGGAAGCAAATCCAAAGCACTATGAGCGCCGTCTGCCATATTTTTTTCTTCAAAATCTAAACCTCCGCCATGCATTTAACATGGCGGAGTGATTATACCACAAGCGAAGCGGAGACACAAAACAGTACAGCGCAGAATCCTACTATGACACAAACACCGCTGACTTTTAACACAATAATCTTTGGCAGTTTTCCCACCTTAAAATATCTGGATTCATTTAGAGGACAGAATATATAGCATTGTGTGCAAAATCAACTCGTTTCGAGTAAAATTTCTTTATAACTCTTTCATAATACCAGAAATAGTTTAATCTCTTTTTAAGAAGATGACTGACAGATACACCAAGTTAGTATTTCCAATGTTTCTGATTGCATGAAAATCTCCATCCCGGCAGCATGTGATTTCTCCGGCTTGAACAGTGTCAATAATACCGTTGTCGTTAACCTCGGCGATTCCATCGATGATGTAGTAAAGCTCAAAGTCGTTCACATGTTTATGCTTTCCGATAGATGCGCCCGGAGGAATAGTGGTGATACCGCAAAATCTTGCTGCTCCATGCATCTCGTCGGGCAAAAGCAAGTTTCGAAGCATAATTTCGCCGCTGCCTCCCTTTAGATTTGTTTCCACCTGATCAAGAAACTGTCCTTGTCTTCTAATCATTTTGATTCTCCCAATTTACAATTGCTTCCCATAATCGTTGTACCATACTTTAGGAAGAAATCACTTGAGCTATTTTGACAAAAAACTTATTTGCAATTATTCAAAAAGCATTTTCACTGCAATTAGAAGGGCTTAAAGAGATCCCTCTTAACCAATTTCCCGGCTCCCGGCTTTGCGTTCAAATTCCCGTCCTTCACAATAACCCTGCCGCCGGCAATGGTGATTACAGGATAGCCGTCAGTAATATATCCTTCAAAAGGAGAGAAATCACAATTGCTGTGCATGGTTTCGGTTGCGAGTCGAACTTTCTTGTTCGGATCGATGATCGTGATGTCAGCATCGCTTCCGACCGCCAGCGTTCCCTTGCGCGGATATAGACCCGCAAGTCTGGCCGGATTAGTGCTCACCGCACTTACAAAGCGCTGCAGAGAAATGCGTCCTTTGCTGACACCCTCCGAGAAAACAACCGGCAGACGCGTTTCTATCCCCGGAGCACCGTGAGGCATTTTTGTAAAGTCTCCTTTTCCTAAACGCAATTTTTCACTCATCGGATATGCACAATGATCTGAAGAAACTATGGAAATAGCGCCGGTCTTCAATCCGTTCCAAAGAGCTTCTCTGTCCTTATGCTCTCTTAACGGAGGAGTGATAACATACTTTGCGGCCTCCTCAACAGGCTGATCATACAACTCCTTGTCTAATTTCAAGAAGTGAGTGCAGGTCTCGACATAAACCTTGCTTCCTTTTTCCCTTGCCTTTGCAGCTTCCTGCAGAGCCTCTTCACAAGACAAGTGTACAATCAACACCTGTGCATCTACCATTTCTGCGAGGCGGATCACTCGACTGGTAGCATCCGCTTCGGCTACGGGCGGTCGACTGACCGGATGATACTTGGTTTCCACTTTCCCTTCTTTGACCAACTTTGAAGCTAAATAACCGATAGCCCAATCATTCTCGCAGTGAATGCCGAGAATTCCTCCGTTGGATGAAATCAGATCCAGCAAACGAATTATTTCCTCATCATGCGCCCTGTAAGAATAGGCCATAAAAATCTTGAACGACGGAAAACCCTCTTTTATGAGCTGTGGAATCTCCTTATATACATCCTCGGTTCTCTCGGTAATCACAGGACTGAAACTATAGTCGATGATCGCCTTGTCTCTAGCTTTGTCACTCCACTTATTAACGATATCTCGCAACGAATGACCTATTTCCTGCATAGGATAGTCCACGACGCAAGTTACTCCGCCGAAAGCAGCTGAAACGGTTCCTTGATACCAATCATCGAGTGTATGAGTTCCATGCAGCGGCGCATCAATATGCGTGTGAATATCAATCCCTCCCGGGATAACCAGCATTCCCGCAGCGTCAATAACATCGGCTGCATTATTCAAGTCGGTTCCGATTTGAACGATTTTCCCGTCTGATATTCCGATGTCAGCATAATATTCATCTGATTCAGTCGCAATCAATCCATTCTTAACTATTAGGTCGAACTCTTTCATTTCAATGCCTCCTTATTGTTTGTGAGATTTATAATTATTATTTACAATCATTTATGGATCGCAAGCCCATAACAATCTAAACCTGCCTCCTTCAATGCTTCTCCAAGTGTGGGATGCGCTATCATCGTTGTGCCTAATTCCGAACAAGTAAACTCTTCTTCAATTAAATAAGAAGCTGAAGCTATCATTTCCGATGCACATGGCCCTACAATAGAAACCCCGAGTATCTGCCCAATTTGCGAATCCACAATAACTTTCACAAGGCCCTGATTCTGTCCTAAGGAAACAGCTCTTCCGTTGCCCCTTAAGGGAAACCTGCCGACTCGATAGTCCAGTCCTTGATCCTGAACGGCTTCCTCAGTCAGGCCGACGGCTGAAAATTCCGGATGCGTAAAGATACATCGGGGGACTGAGATTGCCTCATGCGGTTTTTTCTCTCCCAATGCATTCTCTACTGCCGTCTTTCCTTCAGCAAAGGCCACGTGTGCGAGAAGCATCCCTCCGATAACATCTCCGGCAGCGTAAACACCTTGCGCCGTGGTCTCCAAAAAATTGTTTGTGCGTATAAAACCCTTATCATCCAGTTCCACTACGATACCGTCGAGGTTTAAGTCGTCAGTGTACGGAACTCTTCCAACAGCGGTTATAACAAGATCAACCGCATCGTGAGCGGTCTTTCCGTCACACTCATAGTCAATTATGTATTCTTCATTATCCTTACGGATTTCAGTTACGCTACAGGATGTTTTTATAGCAATTCCGGACTGATTCAACAAATTTCTAAGAAGCGCAACCGTCTCATGATCTTCCGAAGGTAGAATCTCAGGCATAAACTCCAATACAGTCACCTTGGAACCGAGTCCGGAGTATAAGGTTGCCAGCTCAAGCCCGACGGCACCCCCGCCG
>JAAZLU010000210.1 GCA_012799165.1 Clostridiales bacterium | reverse complement strand
CCACAAGGTGTATATTCGCTCCGAATCTATACCCGGTATAGGAGGGCGGATAGGCGAGGAACCCGTGGATATTACGAGTTTGTCGTAGCTTTCCTTGTATATTTCGCCGGTCTCCAGGTTCTTGACCTCCACCTCTTTGTTTTCTCTGTCGATGGATATGACTTCGTTTTTCGTTCGCACATCTATGTTGAAGGCTCCCCTCATGGCTTCCGGAGTTTGCACCAACAAGGATTGCCGTTCTTTTATAACTTTACCTATATGATAGGGCAGCCCGCAGTTCGCATAGGAAATGTATTCCCCGCGTTCGAAAAGTATTATTTCCGCCGCCTCGTCCAGCCTGCGAAGTCTTGCGGCAAGGGTCGCTCCACCCGCTACGCCACCAATTATTAAAACCTTAGACATGTAATCCTCCTTGCATTCCTTTAATTTATGTTCAGAATTATAGTTCTGCGTCACATATAATAACGGCTCTTTTAAACTGTTTCAGTGATGCAGTCACATTGAATATCCGGGTTGAAGATAAGGAAATAATCGAAGAATCAAGCGATACGGTCTTTCGAGCGCACTCAATTTGTGTTATGATTAATTAATTTAATGAGGGTCACAGGAGGTTTACGCCATGGATGCACCTTATGCAATTGAAATGCTGAACATCACCAAGAAGTTCCCCGGCATAATTGCAAACGATAACATCACACTTCAGCTCAGGAAGGGCGAGATTCACGCCTTGTTGGGCGAAAACGGCGCCGGAAAGTCCACTCTCATGAGCGTCCTGTTCGGATTGTACCAACCCGAGGAGGGAACCATAAAAAAGGACGGCCGCGTCGTCGAGATAAAGGACCCCAACTATGCCAACAATCTCGGCATCGGGATGGTGCATCAACACTTCAAGCTCGTGGAGTGTTTTACGGTTCTTCAGAACATAATTCTGGGCGTCGAAACCGTCGACAAAGGCCTGTTGGAGCTCGATGAAGCTCGTCAAAGGGTAATGGAGCTCTCGGACAAATACGGCTTTGCGCTCGATCCCGATGCGCTAATAGAGGATGTAACGGTTGGCATGCAGCAGAGGACGGAAATTCTCAAGATGCTCTACCGCAACAACGAGATTCTCATCTTCGATGAACCCACCGCCGTGCTTACGCCTCAGGAAATCGAAGAGCTCATTCAGATAATGAAGAGCCTCGCCCAGGAAGGCAAATCGATCTTATTCATTTCTCATAAGCTAAACGAAATAATGGAGGTTGCCGACAGGGTTACAGTCCTCAGAAAGGGCAAGCGTATAGGCACCGTCAATGTGAGCGAGACCTCCAAGGAGGAGCTCTCAAAGATGATGGTCGGGCGCGATGTCGATTTCGTGGTTCACAAGCAGCCCAAGCAGACCGGAGAAGAAGTGCTGAAGGTGGATAACCTGACAGTCAGCTCCAAGGACCATAAGAAGGGTGCGGTCAGAAATGTCTCATTCAATGTTCGAAAGGGCGAGATAGTCTGCATCGCGGGCATAGACGGAAACGGCCAGTCGGAGCTGGTATATGCACTCACGGGGCTTGAGCCTCTGAGTGAAGGAAGGATAGAGCTCTGCGGGCAGGATATCACGGATGCTTCGATAAGGGACAGATCTCTTATAGGCCTCAGCCATATACCCGAGGACAGACATAAACACGGACTTATTCTGGATTATTCGCTCGAATATAATCTGGTGCTTTAAAGATATTTCGAGGAAGAATTTACTCAGCGCGGTTTTCTTGTAAGACCTGCCATAAGGAAGTATGCGGAGAAGTTGATAGAACAATATGATGTCCGCTCGGGCCGCGGACCCGTAACTAAAGTTCGCAGCATGTCGGGCGGCAATCAGCAGAAGAGCATAGTGGCGAGGGAGATAGACAGAGATCCCGAGCTTCTGATTGCTGTTCAGCCGACTCGAGGGCTCGATGTCGGAGCGATAGAATATATACATAAGCAACTCGTGGCTCAGAGGGACGCCGATAAGGCCGTCCTGCTCGTCTCGCTCGAACTGGACGAGGTTATGAGCGTGTCTGACAGAATTTTAGTTATGTACGAGGGCGAGATCGTGGGAGAGTTCAGGCCGGAGGAGACGACGGTAGAGGAACTGGGTCTTTACATGGCGGGAGCCGGGAGATATAAGGCGCAGGATGAGCGCGGATGGGAGGTCGCACAATGAGGAAACTTTTAAAGAGCGAAGGTGCGAGGACCTTCCTGGCATCCCTTATCTGCATAATCATCGGCCTGCTGGTCGGCTACATCGTACTCCTGTTTATAAACCCGTCGGGAGCCGGTAAGGCTATAAGCGTGGTCGTCAAGAACTTCTTCTACTACCCGAGCGCCGTTGCGCAGATGAAGTACTTTGGAAATACCCTCGTTAAATCGGTGCCTCTTCTGATGTGCTCCTTGTCGATACTCTTTGCATACAAAGTAGGGCTGTTCAATATCGGAGCCTCGGGACAGTATTCGGTCGGTGCTTGCGCAGCTCTCTACCTGGCATTGAAATTTCAAATTCCATGGTGGGTCTGCATAATAGCCGCGATGATTGCGGGGGCCTTGCTCGGCTCGATATCGGGTGCGCTCAAAAGCTACGCGAATGTAAACGAGGTACTTTCCTGTATAATGCTCAACT
>JAAZLU010000209.1 GCA_012799165.1 Clostridiales bacterium | reverse complement strand
TTCAAAAGATAAAATTATGGATTACGCATAGACTTTCAATGTCAAATTCATGATATAAATAAAAAAGAGGAAAGATCTTAGCCGCAAGGTAAAATCTCCCCGCAAAAACTCCGCTTTCCTCCTCTTGCTATTATCGCAGACGATGAGCCGCACCAATCGCAAAAACCGCCTACGCAGATTTATGGCGATTGCAGGCGTCGTCCGCACAAATCAGAAGGGCAGAATCGCCTCTGTCTGCTTTGACTCTTCTCCGCCTTCAGTATTATCCGGCTCCAGCGACAACCACTTGCAGATCTGCTCGGCCTCATTCTTCGTAAAGGTAATTCCCCTGGTCATCTTGCTGTGGTCCGGCGACCAGTCCCTTATGTCGTACTTTGGGGCATTGTTATTCCAGGCCACCACATTGAGCTCCCTGGTCCAACCGCTGTTGCTCTTTCTGAGTATTCCGAGCGTCCTCTTTATTTCGTAGACAAAATTTCCGTCGCCCGAGCGATAACCGGCACCGCTCTCGTTAACCTCATAACTGCAGCTATCTTCCTTTTTCATATTATCCTCTTTTCCGCGCCCGCTCCGAGGATTTACGACATATTACCATATTATGTATATTCTGTCAATATTTAATATATAATACTACATATCTTTATATATTTATTAGAGCACTTAAAAATGTGTAATTTGCGTTTAACTATAATTGCACGTAGATAAAAACTTATAAGGTTATTGAATTTTATAAAATATAATTTCGCAAATGCGGGGCAGTGCATTGCGACAGTGACACGCTCTCGCTCACGGGAGGTGCCCCCTTAAAAGAGCCGCAACCCTAAGATTGCGGCTCGCTTCTTTATTCTTTAACTGCATTTATCGCTAATATTGAAAATCATGCGCCTTCTGAAGCACCATGTCCTTGACCTTCATGAGCCGCACCTTAGTGGAGTTCTCGTTTTCGGAGAGCTTCATGGAAATATATTTTATGGCATCCTCCAACTCCGGAATCGTCGAATATTCGAGCGCATTAACCCTGCGCCTCGTCATCTCTATCTCCTTGGCAAGCATCTGCATGGTCTTTTCGATCTCCGCGAGCGCGAGCATGGATTTGAAGACCTCCGAAAGTTTAGCTATAGCATCGTCCAGATCCCCAGAAGTCTGAGCAAAGCCGTAAGGGAGAACATCCGCGCCGTTTTCGGATTGCATATCAAAGCCGTATGCGGGCACTGTCACCCCCATTATATTCTTACGAGAGACCTCGAGCTTAACCTTGCTGCGCGGATACATCAGCGCCTGCTCCATAAAATCCAAAGACATGACGGCCCCCGCCGAAGAAAAGGCGGCAAACGCCTCCGTCAGACCAGTCTCGACCTCGTTGCGAAGATCTCTGTTGCGCTTGATTATATCCATGAAGTTGCGCATAAGCTCGTCGCGCTTATCTTTCAGGAGTTTATGACCCCTTCGGGCGGTCCTCAGCCTAGCCTTGAGCTGGTTGAGAACCATTCTTGTCGGTGTATATGTGGCCATTTAAATACCTCTCGCGCTATTGAGCCTCAGCCCCAAGGTAACGATCTATGTGCTCCTCTTTGATTCTCTTCAACTCCGCTCTGGGCAGTATCTTAAGCAACTCCCAGCCCAAATTCAGGGTCTCCTCGATGCTCCTGTCGGTCTCGTAGCTCTGGTTTACATAGCGTTGCTCGAATTCCTCGGCAAACTTCGCATAGAGTTTATCGGTCTCCGTCAGGGCGGACTCGCCGAGTATGGTCATCAGCTCCTTGGCATCCTTGCCCCTCGCATAAGCGGCGAAAAGCTGGTTCATGGTGCCCGCATGATCCTCCCTCGTCTTACCCTCACCTATGCCCTTATCCTTGAGCCTCGAGAGCGAAGGAAGTACGTCTACGGGCGGCGCTATAGCCTTGCGGTAGAGTTCTCTAGACAATATAATCTGCCCCTCGGTTATGTAGCCGGTAAGGTCCGGAATCGGGTGAGTCTTATCGTCCTCGGGCATGGTCAGAATGGGAATGAGGGTTATTGAACCCTTCTTCGAACGCCTTCTTCCCGCCCTCTCGTAAAGAGTTGCAAGGTCTGTATAAAGATAGCCGGGATATCCTCTCCTTCCCGGAACCTCCTTCTTCGCGGCCGAAACCTCTCGCAGAGCCTCCGCGTAGTTGGTGATATCCGTCATAATGACGAGCACATGCATATCCATATCGAAAGCCAGGTACTCGGCAGCGGTGAGCGCCATCCTCGGAGTTGAAATTCTCTCTATCGCGGGGTCGTTTGCGAGGTTCGAGAACACAACGGTACGGTCTATAGCTCCCGTCCTTCTGAAGTCCTGTATAAAGAACTCCGATTCCTCGAAGGTTATTCCTATCGCGGCGAAGACTACGGCGAAGCTCTCCTCACTTCCCAAAACCTTGGACTGTCTCGCAATCTGAGCCGCCAGCTCCTTGTGAGGAAGTCCGGAACCCGAGAATATCGGAAGTTTCTGGCCTCTGACAAGAGTGTTTAACCCGTCTATGGTGGACACGCCCGTCTGTATGAACTCCGCGGGATAAGCCCTTGCGGCGGGGTTCATAGCCAGACCGTTTACATCTCTCTTTTCCTCGGGAAGTATTGCTGGCCCTCCATCTATGGGCTCTCCCATGCCGTTGAATACTCTTCCGAGCATGTCCCCGGAGACAGCGAGTTCCAGAGGTTTTCCGAGAAATCTCACCTTCGATTCGGCAAGATTTATACCCCTTGCGTCCTCGAAGAGCTGCACGATCGCCTTATCTCCGTCGACCTCCAGCACCTTCCCTCGTCTAATCTCACCGCTGGGAAGCTCTATCTCCGCCATCTCGTCGTAGCTTACGCCTTCCACGCCCCTGACTATCATCAGAGGACTTGCGATTTCTCTTATAGTCTTATATTCCCTAATCATCTGTTCTCACCTCCGGCAGCGACAAGTTCGGCAATCTCTTCCGCCGCCTGTCTGCTTATGGCGCGGTACTCCTCGTCGTAGGCATCGTCAGGCACATATTTTGCGCGACCTATCCTCTCCCGCACCCCTATGGCGAACAAGCCTTCCATCGAGGCTCCGTCCTCGAGGGCCTTTCTGCCCTGCTTGTCGAGCTCTATTATTATGCGCAGCAACTTAGCCTGTCTCTCGACACTCGAATAGTTATCCACATCGACAAAAGCGTTCTGCTGCAGGAAGTCCTCCCTGATCATCTTAGCGGTCTCCAGCGTCAGCTGATCCGCAGCGCCGAGGCTGTCCCTTCCGACGAGCCTTACGATCTCGTTCAGAGCCGATTCCTCCTGGAGTATGCTCAGCGTCCTCTCTCTATCCGCGAGGAAATCTTCAAATCCGTTCTCCTTGTACCAGGGTGTCAGATTGCTCGTATAAAGCGAATAGCTCGTGAGCCAGTTTATTGCTGGGAAGTGTCTCGCATATGCCAGGTTGCTGTCAAGAGACCAGAAGACCTTCACTATCCTCATCGTGCCCTGAGATACGGGTTCGGAGAGGTCGCCTCCGGGAGGAGATACGGCCCCGATAGCGGTTATGCTTCCGCGTCTTCCGTCGCTGCCCGCGCATTCAACTATCCCCGCGCGCTCATAGAACTGAGCTATGCGGCTCGCCAAATATGCGGGATACCCTTCTTCGCCGGGCATCTCCTCGAGCCTTCCGGACATCTCTCTTAGGGCCTCAGCCCAGCGGCTGGTGGAATCCGCTATGACAGCCACATCGTGACCCATATCGCGGAAATATTCAGCTATGGTAATCCCCGTGTAAATCGACGCTTCGCGGGCCGCGACCGGCATATCGGAAGTGTTCGCTATAAGCACGGTGCGCTTCATAAGCGGCTCGCCGTTATAGGGGTCTATCAGCTCGGGGAATTCGTTGAGCACGTCCGTCATCTCGTTGCCGCGCTCTCCGCAGCCGATGTAAATTACCACATCCACGTCCGTCCACTTCGCAAGTTGGTGCTGCACGACGGTCTTGCCCGAACCGAAAGGTCCCGGGACTGCCGCGGTACCGCCCTTTGCGAGCGGGAAGAGCGTATCTATTATCCTCTGTCCGCTCATAAGGGGTTCTGAGGGCACGAATTTCCGTCTGTACGGCCTCGCGACCCTAACCGGCCAACGCTGAGCCATCTTTATCTCGTGAAGCGTTCCGTCCTCAGCTCTCAAAGTCGCGACCACCTCGTCAACCGTGAATGAGCCCTCTCGGATATCCTCCAGGGTCCCGGAAAGAGTCGGCGGAATCATTATTCTATGCTCTATGGGGGCAGTCTCCTGCACCGTCCCTATAATATCTCCGCCTTCGAGTCTTGCTCCTTTGACGACGACGGGTTTGAAGTCCCACTTCTTGTCTCTGCTGAGAGCGGGAACGGAAATACCTCGAGCAATGGTATCGCCGGATACCCGCATTATCTCCGTGAGCGGCCTCTGTATGCCGTCGTAGATGCTTTCGAGCATCCCGGGTCCCAGCTCCACGGACATCGGATAGCCGGTGGTTTCAACCCTTGCCCCCGGTCCTAAGCCGGATGTCTCCTCGTAGACCTGTATGGAAGCCCGATCTCCCGTCATGTTGAGGATTTCTCCCATGAGCCCCATCTCTCCGACGCGGACCACGTCTGCGACGTTCGCATCCTTGAGGCCTTCAGCAACGACTAGCGGGCCCGATACTTTTATTACTTTTCCACTCATAGTCAATCTCCTATTATGTTGAACCCTATGGCTTTTTCGACGGCCTTCGCCAGAGCCGCCCGCCCTAAACCCAAGGAACCTTCCCTACCGGGAATGAGTATCACCGCAAGGGCAGGGTCATCCTTAAATTCAGCTATTTCATCGCCCAAATCCTGAGCGCAGCTTTCCTCTATATAAATTATCGCGTAGCCCGCTTCGGGAGAGGATATCCTTCTGAAAACCTCAAGAGCTCTGCCCGCATCGTCCACGGCGTAGCAATCAAAGCCCAGTGCCTTAAAACAGGTCACCGTGTCGCTTCCTCCCATTACCGCTATCTTATACATGGCTACCACGCAGCCTTTCCTTTACTCTTTCGATGTCCACTCCGCTGATTTTGCCGGAGAGCAGCATGCGAATGTTGCCTATCTCGACCTCAAGGGCTACGAGATACGCAAGCACCACATCAGCTCCGAAGGACGTAAAAATCGTCTCCGCAAAACAACTCGCAATCGCATTGTCGCAAGCGAGCTCAAAGGCTGCGAGTGAAGCCCCCGCCACCGCTTCGTTTGCCGCCGAAGCCACATCCCTAAGGGGCGAGAAGATGAAGAGATTTGCAAGCCCCTCCGCGGAGCTTTCCAAAATCTCCTGCGCAGGCACGCTACCCTCATCGTTGAGCGCAAGACTCAGGAAGTCCGCACTCCTCTGCATCCTCGCGGACCTTACAAAGGCTTTAAGGTTGGCGGCATCCGCAAGCAAGCGCACATACCTTGCGGCAAGCGCGCTGCTCAGGCCCTTAGCGCAGAGTGCAAGATCGTTGAAATAAGCCCTATCCAAAACAAAATCCGAAAGTTGGGGATTGCCGGTCCTCGCAAGCACATCTTCGGCTTCCCTCATCGTATCGACCATCGCCCCTTCCGCATTTTCATCCTCTAAAAAGCTCTTAAGTACATCCGGATCGATTCTGCCGGCCCGGGAAAGAATCCCGTCCGATTCCTCATCCAAAGCCTTAGCCTTTACGATGGCCTTTGCGTTATGGTAGTCATACTTTATCCTGAAGAGATCGAGAATTTCGCGCTCTGCAAGTAAAGCCTCGAGCTCCTCATAAATCCCGGCTCTATATGCGTTCAAATCCTCCTCAAGATGCGCGGGAGTATCCAAGCGCAACTGCGGGTAGCCGTGCTCCTGAGCCGTCTTCAATGCATCCGCAGCCGTCAGGGCGCCCGCCATTGCAGCGAAATCGCCCGAGTCGAGCATTCCTGCCTCCTTGGCTCGCAGCATCGCCGAAAGGAACAGATAATCTTCATCCTTAACTTTGGACAAAATCTTCCTCCTTATTTATGACTCTCCGAACAACTTATCGCTCACGAGCATCGTAAGCTCGTCGAAATTTCCGGCAATGAGCGCCGAGAGCGTACAATTCGTCTCTATATCCCCTTCCTTTACGAAGAGACCTCCGCTTATATCTCTCGTCAAAGAAGAGAGCCTAAGCTCCGCCCTGATATTCCGCTCAGCCAGTTTTGCATTTGCCGCGGATACCACTTCCTCGCCTACCTCGGCCCTATCTTTCTCGCTCATCACCAGCTCTTCCAGCCCGGTCCTCGCGGCCTTAGCGGCAAGGGAAGCGAGAAATTCAACATATTCCACCTTTGCGAGACCTGCAAGTCCGGCTTCCGCCTCCGCAAATGCCTGCGCAACCATATCCTGCTTTAGGGCGAGAATCTCGTTGCGCCTTCTCATATCCTCTTCGCCCAGCATCCTTGCCTTAAGCGCAGCGCATTGCGCGCGCCCCTTCTCCAGGGCCGCTTTGCTCTCCGCCGCTACGAGCTTCTCATTTTCGGATTTCAGCTGTTCGCAGCTTCGTCCCGCTTCAGCCAGGATTTCCTCAGCCTTTAGGCTCGCTTCGGCTCCGATGCGCTCAATAATCCTGTCTATACCGTTCATCTTTCACCGCTCTTTTCTATACTAAAGGGCGTTCATGAGCATCATGATGGATGCCAGCAGGGAAAGTATCGCGTAGAATTCCACGACGCCGCACATGAAGATTCCCTGGGTCCAGCTCGAAGGCTGCTTGGCAACAATATTAATTGACGCAACTGCGACCCTTCCT
>JAAZLU010000208.1 GCA_012799165.1 Clostridiales bacterium | reverse complement strand
GGCCCGTCCGGCTCGGGGAAGTCGACGCTCCTTCACATTCTCGGCGGAGTCGACAGGCCGACATCCGGAAAGCTCTGGGTGGACGGAGAAGATGTCTATGCCCAAAGCGAAGAAAAACTCGCCATATTCCGCCGCAGGCAGGTAGGTCTCATCTACCAATTCTACAACTTGATTCCCGTGCTGAATGTCATCGAAAATATGACCCTTCCGGTGCTCTTGGACGGCCGCGAGGTCAACGAAGAGCGCTTAGAAGAGCTGCTGACTGTACTTTCCCTCGGCGACCGCCGCGACAATCTGCCCAATCAGCTGTCGGGGGGACAGCAGCAGAGAGTCTCGATAGGCAGAGCGCTGATGAACGCGCCCGCAGTCGTCCTTGCCGATGAGCCCACCGGGAACCTCGATTCCAAAAACAGCCGCGAAATAGTTGAGCTGCTGAAGTATTCCAACAAGCGCTACGCCCAGACGCTCATCGTAATAACCCACGACGAGAACATCGCCCTGCAATCCGATCGCATAATTACCATCGAGGACGGTCGGATCTCCGGAGACGAAAGAATTCGGAGGGCGGGCAGATGAAAATTCTAAGACGCTTTACTTTAAGGTCGCTGCGAGAGAACAAGACCCGTACTCTCGTAACGATTATAGGCATTATTCTATCGATGTCCCTGTTTACCGCCGTAATCGAGGGCGCATACAGCGGGATGCAGTTTCTGGTGCGCGGTGAGAAAGCCCACAGCGGAGCATATCACGGCATGTTCTACGATGTCGACGAAGAGACCGCAAAGATGGTCGAGAACTATCCGGAGATTGTGGACAGCGTCCGCTGGCAGGAGGTCGGCTGGGCAAAGATCGACAGCGAAAATGCGTACATGCCCTATATTCTTATACAGGCGATAAACCCGGATATCGAGGAGATGGTTGCGATTAAGCTCATCACCGGTCGCCTGCCGGAGAACTCTTCCGAGATACTGATGCCTGCCCATATAATCGACAACGGCGGCGCTGAATTTTCAGTCGGGGATGTTTTAAGCTTCGATGTAGGCCGGCGAGTCAGCGATGGCCGGACTTTGAACATGGAAACGGGCTTCTCTCCCGATGTGGAGGAGAGCATCGCGGACGCAAGAGAAAAAACTTACACGGTAGTCGGAATATGCGAAAGACTTGACAGGTCCGTGGAAAGCTACAGCTGCCCCGGCTACATCGCTCTTACTTCCGGCGAGGGCACGGGGAACTTCGGAGTGTTTTTTACAGTAAAAAATCCCGCAAAATATTTCGAGTTCGCGGATAGTCAGAGTATCTCCAACAATCTGAAGCACCACAGCGACCTGCTGATGCTCTATGGCTCCGTGCAAAACGGCAATATCACAAAGCTAATCTATGGCTTTGCGGGGATCCTGGTGTTCCTGATTTCCTTCGGTTCGATTTCGCTCATCTACAACTCGTTTTCGATATCAGTAAGCGAAAGGACGAGGCATTTCGGGATACTCAAGTCGGTGGGTGCTACGCCCCGCCAGATAAGGGCGAGCGTATTGTACGAAGCCTTCATATTGAGCCTCATCGGGATACCCATAGGCACTGCCGTCGGATGCGGGGGCATGGGGCTCACTCTATACCTGCTTCGCGACTCATTCGCTTCCTTGATGGCTAAAAACAGCGATGTTTATATAAGCCTCGAACTGAACCTCGGCGCAATTGCAATAGCCGCGCTGATATGTCTGGTTACGGTGCTGATAGCCGCGCTCGTCCCCGCTAAGAGGGCTATGAGGACCGCGCCCATTCAGTCCATACGCCAGAGCGACGATATAAAGGTGAGGGCAAAGGATGTAAAGACGGGCAAGCTAGTCAAAAAACTCTTCGGCTTTGAGGGAATGATGGCCTCGAAAAACTTTAAGCGCAATCGCAAGCGCTACCGCGCGACCGTCGTCTCGCTCTTTTTGAGTGTCACCCTCTTTATAGCGGCCTCGGCCTTTTGCTCCTATCTTAAGCGCAGCGTGGAGGCTCTCAACTCGGACGATACAAAGGCCGATCTGGTCTACTATCAGGATGTATACGGCGGGG
>JAAZLU010000207.1 GCA_012799165.1 Clostridiales bacterium | reverse complement strand
TGCAGTTTTCGCCTAAAAGACAGGCACTCACAGCAATCTTCATTCTGAGTTCACAATGCCTGAGTGCCACTGGAGCGGATCGATCGGGTTCACCCAAACCGTTCGATTGTTGGTGAACACGACCATCCCAGGCTTCGCTCCCGCGGGCTTTTTAAGATATTTGAGCGGCAGGTAATCCACCGGCACATTTTCGGAGTTTCTGGCCTTAGAGAACCAGGCTGCAACGGCTGCCGCCTGGAAAATGGCATCTTCTCCGGGGGCTTCACCTTCGGTGAGCAACAGTGCGTGAGACCCGTGGATGTCCTTTGTGTGGAACCAGTAATCGCTCTTTTTCCCCAGCTTAAAACTTAAATAGTCGTTTTCGCTGTTGCTCCTGCCTACGAGCAGATTCAGACCACAGGGCAGGGTAAAGCGCCTTGGTTTCGGCTTGCTGAGGGCGCGCTTCCTCTCTTTGGTCTTGTGTGGCCTTATATATCCTTCGCGGACCAGTTCGTTTTTTAGCAGTTCCAGCTCCTCGTAGGAGTCGCTTATTTCGATCTGATCTCTTACGCTCTCGAGATATTCTATATCCGCTTTGCATTCTTCGAGGCGGGCTAGATTTATCTTTCGGCCGCTTTTAGCCTTCGAATATTTTTTGTAGTAGTTTTGGGCATTTTTTGAGGCCGAAAAGCGCTCGTCGAGTTCGATAACGACAGTGCTGCCGTCGTAGTAGCTTACGACGCTCACGGATTTGTCTCCGGGTTTTACCGCATGCAGGTTTGCATTGAGCAGTTCTCCCTTGAGCCTGTATTCGTCCGCCTTTTCGTTCATTTGTATCTCTTCCAGGAGGCGCTGCTTTTTTAGAAGCTGCTTATCGATTAGCCTGTCCACGCTCTTTGTAAAACTTTCCGCCCTCTGAAGCAGCCTGTTGGTTTCGACTCTGTTATCGTAGTAATAGTCCAGCGCATCTCCGATTTCTTCGAAGGCGAGGACCTTGGAGCTCTCGCTGAGCTTTCGGAGCGGGAATGCGTGGACTTCAAAGGGGGTTTCGCGATCGTCGATATAGACAGCGGGTCTGAAATTGCCTGCGAGCAAATCCTCTTGAACTTCAAAAATCATGGCCGGGTCCGCCTCAAACTCGGCTGCGACAGCTCTTCCGACGCCCTGAATTTCGGATATTTTTTCGAAATCTCCGTCCTTCAAGGTCCAATAATTCTTTTTCTCTCCTCCCGGAGGCGGGAGGTAGGGCATGCCCGGCAATATTTGCCTGTAGCGGTTCAAGTCTATGGATATGCGCTTGGCGGAGTCTATAATTTTATCGCTTTCGCTGTCAAGTAGGATGATATTGCTGTGGCGACCCATGGTCTCGCAGACCAGGCACTTATTTGTAGAGTAGCCCATCTCGCTTATAGTCTCGATATCGAATCTGATTATCCTATCGCTGGAAACTTGGTTGACTGCAGCGATTCGTCCGCCTTGGATGTGCTTCCTGAGGACCATGCAGAATATCGGGGGTTCCTTAGGGTTCTCTTTATAGAGTTGTGTAAGATGCACTCTCGCCCCCTGCGGAGAGACGCACAGCAAAAGCCTGCGCCGCTTGCCGTCTGCGGGGCAGTAGAGCTGCATTATAATCTCGTCCGTCTCCGGTTGCTGAATTTTTTCTATCTTTGCTCCCTGCAGCTTGCGATTTAAGTCTATCGCGACGGCTCCGGCGAGCAATCCGTCAAAAGCCATAAAACCTCATTATTCAATCGCTTAAAAGTATGTTAAAATCTTATCTGTGGTAACATGAATGATAACATGAATTTGAATACTTGGCTAAAGTATAGCGCAGGGAAAGGGGAAATTTTATGGCAAAGAGCATGACCGGCTTCGGCAGAGGTGAATATGTGGACGAACTGCGGAGCGTGAGCGTCGAAGTTAGGTCTGTAAATCACAGGTATTCTGATATCAATATAAGGCTTCCGCGCAGCTATCAGTTTGCGGAGGACAGTCTAAAGTCTATAGTCAAAGAGTATGCGCCCAGAGGTAAGGTGGATCTCTTCGTCTATGTAGAGAACGCAGCGGCGGAGAATGTCGAGCTGCAGCTTAACCTGGTGCTCGCAAGAAATTATGCGGAGAGCTTAAACCTCCTCAAGAGTCAAATTCCCGGCCTTCGCGGTGAAGCCAACCTCGAGATGATAGCGTCCTTTCCCGATGTAATAAAGGCTATTCCTGCCGAGGAAGACGAAGAGGTGGTTTTGCAGGCCCTTACTAAGGCTGCGAGAGCTGCATGCGAGAATCTATTGCAGATGAAGCTCGCGGAAGGCGTCGAGCTTGCGGCGGATATACTAGAGCGCAACGATATGATAGAGAATATTGCGGATGATATAGAGAAATATACTCCCGATGTCGTCAAGAACTATGTCCAAAAGATGAAGGATAGGATAAAGGAGCTCGTAGATGCAGAGGCGGAGGTCCCCGAGGATCGCATACTTCTCGAAGCCGCCGTCTTTGCGGACAAGTCGAATATCACCGAGGAGTTGGTGCGCCTGCGCAGCCACTGCGCTCAGATGCGCGCTATCTTTAAGGAAGAGGACGAGCAGATTGGAAAGAAGCTAGACTTCCTCGTTCAGGAGATGAACCGCGAGGCGAACACCATTGGTTCTAAGGCGAACGATATAAGAATAACGAGCGATGTCTTGGCCCTGAAGGCGGAGATAGAAAAAATTCGCGAACAGGTTCAGAATATAGAATAGCGCTCTTGAAAAAAGTCGGGATTTATTGTAGCATTTATAGTCACTACGAGGTAAATTATGCGCAAGGGAAAATTGTTTGTCATCTCAGGACCCTCCGCCGCAGGCAAGGGTGCTATATGCAAGGGATTGCTCGAAGACGAGCGCATTTGGCTTTCGGTTTCCCTGACGACGAGAAAGCCCAGAAACGGCGAGATAGAAGGTGTGCATTATTACTTCGTCTCCGAGGAAGAGTTCGAGCGCGAGATGGCGAACGGAAATCTACTAGAGAATGCCGAGATTTACGGCAATCGTTACGGAACCCCCAAACACAAGGCTCTTGAACACATGGAGTCCGGGGATGATGTAATACTCGAGATAGAGATGCAGGGTGCTCTTCAGGTGAAGAATAACTATCCCGATGCGGTGTTGATATTCATTCTGCCGCCTTCGCTGAAGGAGCTTCGGAAGCGGATAGAGATGCGCGGCACGGAGTCCGAAGAGCAGATCGAAGCTAGGATGGAGCAGACCCTTTCGGAGATAGAATTGATTCCCGAATACGACTATTGGATTATCAACGATGAGCTCGACAAAGCGATAAACTGCGCGCGGACTATAATTTCCGCCGAGCACAGCAAGGTCGCCGGGCTCGAAAAAGAGCTGATTAACAAATATAAGGAGGAATAATATGCTTTTATATCCGTCGGTCGATTTACTCAAGACTAAGGTCGACAGCAAGTATACATTGGTGATTATGGCGGCCAAGCGCGCCAGAGATATAATGGACGGCAAGCCCAAGCTCGTGGACATAGAGAAAATAGATACCGACAAACCCGTTTCGGTCGCCACAGCGGAGATTGCCGATCAGAAGATTTCTTATAAAAAACCGTGACAGAGCGGATGAAGCTTATGACTCTCTTGTTCTCCGCCAGATAGGGTAGCAGATTTTGATAGAAAGTCTGCCGCCCTTTTCATTTGCTTTGTTCTGTATGTAACGCGTGATAGGTGCTTGCTGTAGAAATATTTATTATGCTATAATTTCAAAAGTAATATAATTATAATTCTACATAGCAAAGTTATAGAAAAATCAAATGTATCATAATTCATTTCCGCAAAATTCCGGTTCTTCAAAAAATTTCCTCAAATCGAGATTATTGCAGTTGGTGATGATTTCCGGGCAACTATCATGAATAGAGAGTAGTTGTATGACAAAGAAAAGGATATTTTATATTCTTCAAAATAGCTTTCAAATTCTGTAAAAAAAGAGGAGGTATACTTATGAAACTTGAGAACAAAAAGGCATTGGTAACAGGTGCAAGTAGGGGTATCGGCAGAGAAATCGCACTTGCGCTGGCACGTGAGGGTGCCGACGTAGCACTGAACTATATCCACAGTAAGGCGGCGGCAGACGCTGTGGCAGAAGAAATTCGCGCAATGGGACGAAAAGCTTTTGTTTGTCAAGCAGATGTGAGCGAAGAACTCCCTGTAATAGACATGGTGGCCGCAGTAATCAAGGAATTTGGAAGGATTGATATTTTAGTAAATAATGCTGGTATTGATGAGCAGTTCTTGATTTGGGATATGCCCGTCGAAAGATGGGATAATATGATTAAAGTCAATTTGCGTAGCCAATTTCTCGTTACCAGATTTGTAGTTCCTCATATGTTAAAGCAGAAAAGCGGGCGAATTATTTGCATATCATCTCAATGTGCGCAGAAGGGAGCAATTGAGCTTAGCCATTATTCTGCCGCAAAAGGCGGCGTTATGAGCTTTGTAAAGTGTATAGCACGAGAGCTGGCCCCGTATAATATTCTCGTTAATTGTGTCAATCCGGGACCGACATTAACCGAGATGTTTAATAGCTTAACGGATGAATGGAGATCAATGAAATTGGCGGAATTGCCCATAGGCCGTTTTGGGGAAACATACGAGATCGCTCCTTCAGTGGTAATGCTAGCCTCCGAACCGGATGGAAATTTGTATGTCGGACAGATTCTGGGGCCGAACTGCGGTGATGTTATGTATTAAGTTTGTGACACTTATTTTTTACGCAATACAAGAGTCTTCAATTTTCAACGCTTAACGATTTTTGCACCACAGGCTGAAATTCTATCAATAACATGATTTCTTTTCCAAAGATTAAACGACCACTTTTATGTGGTCGTTTTAGACTACGGATGCAAAACACTTCAAAAAGCAAACGCTTTTGAAGTGTTTTGTTAATAGTCTGGAAAAGCCCGGAGACTCCTTTTATTGATTTTTCGATTCTCCTAAGGCTGAACGCACTAAGCAGTTCCTCGGTAAGCTGTCTGAAAGGGGATAAGGTGCAAACTGCTGCGCTTCAGTAAGCGCCCGGTGTACAATCCGGGCTCTTTGTGTTATAAAAACAGAGGACGGATGCTCGGAGCAAGGGGGGAATAATCATGAAATTCTGGAAGATGAACGGGGCGGGAAACGACTTCATAGTGGTAAATAATATTGAGGAGCGGATTCCTGAGAAGATTTGGCCCTATATTGCCGAAATCAGCTGCAAGAGACGCAGCTCCGTGGGAGCTGACGGTCTGATGGTCGTAGAAGAAGCGCAAAGCGGCGGAGATTTTCGCATGCTCTTTTATAATGCAGACGGTTCGTTGGGGGAAATGTGCGGAAACGGGGCCAGATGCATATGCAGATATGGCTACGAGAACGGTCTTGCGGGGGAGGTTCAGAGGGTTGAAACCACCGCCGGGCTGGTCACCGGTTGGCGCCTGGATAAAAGAAACTATCGCATAAGACTCAACGACCCGAGCGTTATAGAGCTCGACAAGAAGGCATATATAGACGGCAAAGAAATCGAATATTCCTATGTTGAATTGGGAAATCCGGGCCTGCCTCATGCGACTGTTAAGATTTCGGGCCTGAAGGATATACCCAAGGAAGAGCTGTTTGATTTAGGGAAAAAACTGCGCTACTACGAAGCTTTTCCCAAGGGTGCGAATGTAAACTTCTACGATATTTTAGGTGAAGATTATCTTTTCGAGCGCACATGGGAGCGGGGAGTCGAGGACTTTACTTTTGCCTGCGGAACGGGAACCGGCGCCGTCGTCACAGTGCTCAGCTCACAGGGTAAGGTTTCCGGAAAAGATGTTCATGTGGATATGGAAGGCGGCACCCTCGTCATAGATATCGAAAGGGAAGGAGACGAGATTAAAAACCTTTATCTTTCCGGTCCGACCAACATAGTTGCCAAGGGCGAGATAACAGACGAAGAGCTTTCAATATAAGTGATGAAAAGACTTGCAATGAGCGCAGCCTGAGTATATAATACTTCAGGTTGCGCTCTTTTTTTGTGCAACGAATCAATTATACACACCCTCAGGGTCGCACATCGGTGCCTTTTAGAGGTTTGCGTGCGACGGTGCTGCGGGGTGGAAGATTTAACCGGGAGGTAATTAAGTAATGTCAATCGTAACAACAAAGCAATTGCTGGAGGCCGGCGTACATTTCGGTCACCAGACCAGAAGATGGAACCCGAAGA
>JAAZLU010000206.1 GCA_012799165.1 Clostridiales bacterium | reverse complement strand
CTTTCGTTGATGAAAGGGTGAATATACTCTTTATATAGAATCAATGGCTTGATGACATTCAATAGGCTGAGTATTCCTCGTTTTCAAGTTGTTTAGGAATATCTCTTCCTTCATAGACAATTCGTATAACGGTTACGATTTTTGTATCATGTTCCGGGATATAGAAAACCAAGTAATTGTTGACCGGCATGATGCGCAGATTTCTTAAACGTCAAGGTTCGCGATCGTAAACTCGAAAGCGCTCAGGCATTATGCTTAAAGAGTAAATTGCTTTTTCTAGGCGTTGTAGTTGATTTTCCGCCGCTAGGGGTGACCACAGTTCCATTGCAATATAATGGTAAATCTCTTCTAAATCCTGCTTTGCTTTTGGAGTTATCGTAACCCGATAAGGCATAAATTTATTCTCCGTACTTTTTATGCATCTCAGCAAAAACATGTTCTGCCGGGATACTTTCGCCTTTGAGATATTCTTGATACCCCTTGTCTAATTCACTATCTATTTCTGCAACAGATAATTTGCTAAAGTTTGTTTTCGGTTCAGGAATTCTGAGTTCAAAAGGTATTCTCTGCTCGCGAACGGCAGTTTTAGTAAACATCGTTATGGCTGTGGTCATATTCAGCCCGAGTTCGCTAAACAGTTTTTCAGCCTGCTGTTTAAGTTCGCGATCCATTCTTATAGTTATATTGGTTTGGCTCATATTATCACCTCCTTTGCAAAACATAGTACATTATATTTATGTGCAATGCAAGTGCAATATATGTGCAAAAAGAAGGCTTCATTTGATTTTGTGGGTACATTATAACATATATTAACATTTATGACAATTAAAGGGTGAAGGTGCCAAGGATGAACTTGAGTTAATAAATAGTCAGATTTAAAACGATAAAAAAGGACATCATATCTAAAATACGATGTCCTTATCTGGTCGGAGTGCTGGGACTTGAACCCAGGGCCTCTTGGTCCCGAACCAAGCACGCTACCAAACTGCGCTACACCCCGCCGTGCAGCTTCAAAAGCCGCGACTCAATAATTCTACACATCAGCCCGCCAATTGTCAATTGCAGGCTTTAAACTTGTCCGCGGATGCGCGCCGGCCGCTGCATCCGCTAACTGAACTCTCCCGTATAATCGCGATCTATGCTTATAACGCTGTTATATTTAGGATTGATTTTCTTCAATTCCGCATCCACGAGCTCGCGGCAATCCTGTGGGCTCATTTTTGAATCCAGAGACAGTACGATGTCGAAGACCACATTGGTGTGAATCGGCCCGGCGACCACCCTCACATCGTGAAAATCCAGGATGTCGGCTTCATTTGATACTATGGACTCGATATGCTCTTTAATCTCCTCGGTGAGCGGATCGTTAAGGCGCACGGGATCCATGTGGCAACTGAGTAGCACATTGAATTTTTCTAACACTATATTCTCTATGATATCTATTTCGTTGTGCGTTCTCATAAAATCCGCATCCGCATCCACCTCGACATGAACCGAGGCGAAGAGCCTGCCGGGGCCGTAGTCGTGTATCATCAGGTCGTGCATACCGAGAACTCCCTCGTGGCTCAGAATTTCCTCCTTCAGAGCCTTAGTGAGTTCGGGGTCCGGGGCCTTCCCCAAAATCGGATCCGTACTTTCCCTGACGAGCCCGATTCCCGACCAAATTATGAATAGAGCTACCAGGATTCCGACGGGGCCGTCGACATTAACTTCCGTAAACTCATTTACGATTACCGAAATTAGCACTGCGGTAGTTGAAATGACATCGTTGCGGCTGTCAGCAGCCGTTGCCATAAGGGCTTCGGATTCGATGAGTCTGCCAATGGCGACATTGAAGCTCGCCTGCCAAAGTTTTACGAGTATGGCGGCGACCAGAACGACTATAGTAAGGATGGAAAATTCGAGTTCCTCGGGGTTGACGGTCTTTTCTACCGAGCTTTTAAGCAGCGAAAAACCTATTGCAAGAACCATAACCGATACTATGAGCCCCGCCATGTATTCCGTGCGTCCATGCCCGTAGGGGTGATCTTTATCCGCGGGCTTTCCTGCAAGCTTAAATCCGAGGAAAGTAGTTAGAGAGGAGGCCGCATCCGCCAGGTTGTTTATACCGTCGGCGAGTATTGCGACGCTGCCGAAGGCGAGCCCCGTCAATATTTTGAAGAGGCACAGGACGGCGTTCGAGATGATTCCGACTAGCCCAGCCAGCTTGCCGTAGCTCTCGCGCACCTTGGGACTCTTTACATCTGCACTGTTTTTTATAAGTTTTTTCAAAAGGAGTTTTCTCATGTCAACGCATTATACACTTTTGAGCAATCAAAGAACAAGGATATAGTATAACATTTTGCTTTGCAAGAATCACTGCAAGTTTGCGGTGCCATCGAGGGCGCAAAATGTTATATCACTTTTGAGGGCTCGCTTATGATATAATTTGTCCTGTAACTGTTATAGAAACTAGAATTTCAGGAGGCCGGCTATGTCCGACAGGAAGTTTAAAGGCAAAAATATTATGGGCAGAAGAATTTTAAGAATCTCGCTTGCGGCTGCGTTGATTTTGGCGTTCGCGTTTTCCGCGGTCTTTGCGGAGAGTTTGGAGACGGATTTCAATAAGATAAACATCTCTCTGAACGAGACTATGGTCGCAGTCAGCGGGGAAAACTTCAGCCGCGTAGGCTGGGACGGACAGGTCTATACGACTCCCTATAGCATCCTTTACAATGGCACCACCTATCTGCCCATCGCTAAGGTTGCGGAATTTGTGGGCCGGGAAGTGGGCTGGGACGCAGAGACCAGGACGGTTTCCATCGACAATCCCGCTGAGCCTCTGCCGCCGCCCGAGGCGAGCACTGCCGAGCCGGGCTTGCACGAGAGGGTAACTGCCGAAATGACTCTCAACAGCCTCACGATAAAGGTATGCGGGCGCGTATTTGCCGTTCCGGGAGACGAATTCAGCCGTGTAGGTTGGGACGGGCAGATTTACACGACGCCCTACAGCATCCTTTACAACGGCACCACCTATCTTCCTGTGGCCAAGGTAAGCGAGATTTTGGGCAAGAGCGTCGGCTGGGACGCCGAGCTCTATATAGCGAGCATCACCGACCGACCCGCTTTGAGCCTGTACGCGAAAACCGGGATTCCCAACTATGGTGCTCTGAGCGGCCTGCCGAAGGCTTCCGAGAGCAACGAAGACGACAAGATGGTTTATAATTATTACGTCTATACGAAGACTTCTGTGGAGGACAAGTTCGAAACAGATCTCGAAACTTACAGGGGCTATCTCTTCGATGCGGGTTTTGTGTATAAATTCAGCGATACAAGAATTTTGGAAGGCGCGGTGAACCCCACGACTCTCGAATGCTACGGAAATGCAGCGGGCGAGCTGGTCGTAATGGGCCGCGTCGATTACGATGGGCTAAAGGAAGTTGTGGTTTCTTACGCTAAGTGATTTTTTACGATAATTAGGGATTTTAAAAAGGCGCCTTGTGGTGCCTTTTTATTTTTTGCTGTGATTTTTCAGTATTAAAATGTTTGGTCTCTTCTCTTTAATCTTTCTTCGCCATGCCTGCAGCCTCGGCATCTGCAATCTTTTGCCTGGTGATATCGTCGATAGTTTCTTTGAGAAGCTTCGTATATTCTGAAAACTGAGCCTCCTCAACTCCGTATGTAAGCTGCAGCTCGTATTCGATGGGCAGCCAGGTCGAAATGTCCGCTTCGTCGTGAGAGATTAGAGCCTCCATCTTGTCGAGGCACTTGTAAAGTTTGGCTTCCTGCGTCTGCAGTTCTTTCATCTCGGCGAGCAGCGAGTGCCATTCGCTCCTCTGGGGCTCCGGAAACTTGGCGACCCACCCGTCGAAAGCTTCCTCTTCCAACTTCTCGTCGCTTCCTGTCTTTTCGAAGCTCGGAACATCTCCGGTGAAGGCCTCACCCAGGTCGTGTATTATGCACATGCGGATGACCCTGTCTATATCCACGGACTCAAATTCCTCAATGCCGTCCAGCAGCATGGCCATGAGCGCCACCCTCCAACTATGGTCCGCAACGCTTTCTTTCCTGTCCGCCTCGGTCCAGTTATGCCTCGTGTTGACCTTCAGTTTCGAAGCTCTTTCGAGTATTTTCAGAAATTTTTCAGCCGTCATCGCAAGCCTCCGCCATTGGATTTCCCGGGGAGTTCATCAGTGAAGCACCCCGAAACATACAGCTGCATTATAGCATAAGCCGGGTGGTGGGGGTAGTTTTGCGCAGTGCTAATCCGCGCGGAGGGGGTAGCGAAGCATGAAAACTGCTCCGCGCATGCACGCATAATTGTGATACAATAATAAATCGTGGGAGACTTATTAAAATCCCGGAGGTTATCGTGACGATTTACGACTATATAGACGGAATAAAACCGACCGACGAAGAGGCCAAGGAGCTCGCAAGAAAGCGCAACGACGGTCTGCTAAAGCCGCTCGGGAGCCTGGGGAAGCTCGAGGATATAGCGATTAAATTCGCCGGAATTACCGGCAAAGTACTAAACAGTGCTGAGAAGCGCTGCCTTATAGTTATGGCGGCCGATAACGGCGTGGTCGAGGAAGGCGTCGCCGGAACTCCGAAGGAGATGACCAGGAACCATAGCGCCAACATAGCCGCCGGAGTATCCGGAGCGGGTGTGCTGGCGAAGTACGCGGGAAGCGACCTTAAGGTCGTCGACATAGGCATAGAGGGCGAATGTAAAAACGATTCCGTAATCGTGCGCAAGATTGCAAACGGCACGGCGAATTTCGCTAAGGGTCCCGCAATGAGCCGCCCCGAGGCCGAGCAGGGCATAATGATAGGCATAGAGATGGTTAAGCTCTGCAAGGACGAAGGCTACGAACTGCTCGGAACCGGCGAGATGGGCATAGGAAATACAAGTTCCACAGCCGCCTGCTGCATGGCTCTGACGGGTCTCGATGCGGACAGTGCCGTGGGAAAGGGTGGAGGCCTCAGCGACGAAGGGCTCGCGCGCAAAAAGGAAGTTATAAAGCGGGCTCTTGCACTCAACAAACCGGACGCAAGCGACCCGATAGATGTGATTGCGAAGGTCGGAGGCTTCGATATTGCGGGGCTCGTAGGCTGTTTTTTGGGAGCGGCCTATTATAGGATGCCGATAGTTATAGACGGCGCAATCTCGGCTCTTTCGGCTTTGATTGCCTGCAGACTTCAGCCTCTATGCGCGGATTACATTTTCGGCTCTCACCTTTCGAGGGAGCCGTCGTACAGGTACATGATGCGGGAGATTAAGATTGAACCCATGATAGACCTGAGCATGCGCCTGGGCGAAGGCAGCGGTTGCCCGCTGGCGTTTCATATAATAGGCTCCGCCTGCGCGATGCTTAAAAATATGCACAGCTTTGCAGATGTGGATATAGACGAAACATATAGGATAGATATGAGGTAGAGCCGGCACTGATTACCTCGTGGCAGATATTAGCGGGTACGGCGAAGATAATGTTTATTATAAATAATGATGAGGAAAGACGATGAGAATTCTCGTTACAGGGGGAGCCAGAAGCGGCAAGAGCACATATGCGGAGCAGTTAGCGCAGCAGCGGTCGCAGGGGGCCGCGGTGCTTTACATAGCGACGGCTGCCGCCACGGATGCCGAGATGGAGGAGCGCATAAAGCTTCACCGCGAAAGGAGGCCGCAGAGCTGGCGCACGGTGGAGAGCTACAAGGCGCTCGGCAGCATAGAGTTTGCTGCGGAGCGCGTGGTGCTGCTGGATTGCGTCGGCTTTCTCCTGAACAATAACTTCTTTGAGCACATGACGGATTCTGAGGATATCTCGAAGGAGGAAGCGGACGCGGTTGAAGAGTATGTTAAACAGCAGCTTTCGGATCTCGCGAAGTGCTGCGAGACTGAGGGGGCGGATCTGATAATTGTGACCAACGAAGTCGGATCGGGACTTGTTCCCGCTACAAAACTGTCCAGACTCTACAGGGATGCCCTGGGGCGAATAAATTGCCACGCGGCGGCCCTTTCCGATAAAGTATTTGCGATGGTCTGCGGAATTGCGGTGGAGATAAAATGAGCTCATTTTTTCTGATGCTCGGATTTTTTACGCGCCTTCCCGTGCCCTGCCCTGAATATACGGAGCAGCGCTATAGGCGGGGAGTGCCGATGCTGCCCTTGGTGGGAGTCCTCGTCGGAGGACTGCTCGCCGGGGTTTTCGTGCTTTTGGAATCGCTGCCTGTCGCGCTCACTTCCCTTTTAGTCTTCGTTCTGTACCTTTACATTACGGGAGGGCTTCATCTCGATGGACTGGCGGACAGCTTCGACGCCCTGTTTTCCTCCAGGGACAGGGAAGGGGTGCTGCGGATAATGGATGACCCTCAGATCGGGAGTTTCGGCGTGCTGGGACTTATTATTTCGAGCGCCGCCTACCTTATACTTTTCAGCATGGTCGATTGGCCCGCTCTGCTGCTCTTTCCCATAATAGGGAAGTGTACGCCCGCCATAGCCGCGAACATTGCGCCTTATATAAGACCCGGAGGGATGGCGGAGCTCTTTTGCAGCAGCGCGAGCAGGGGTGTTGCCATTCTTGCAGTCGCGCTGGGACTTGCGGCCTGCGCCGCTTTTTGGTTTATCAGTCCTGCGTATTTAGTGGCAGGAGCGGTCGCGCTTGCGGCATCTGTCCTGTTGACATTTAGGATTAAAAATTTGCTCGGAGGGATTACGGGAGATATTCTCGGACTTATCTGTGAAGCCGCCCATCTTCTCTTCCTGCTGGTGTGTGTTTTAAATTTTTAAGAGGAAGAAAATGAAAAAGTTTATAGTGCTGATATTGGTAATTGCGATCTTTGCAGGGCTGGCTTCGTGCACGAAGACCCCGCCCGAGGATGTCGGAAGCGACATTATAGAAGAACCCGTCGATCCTCCGGAAATTGTTGAACCGGAGCCGGAACCCGAGCCCGAGCCGCCATACACCAATCCGCTTACGGGACTTGGAACCTTCGAGGATCTGGAGAATCTGAGACCCTTCGCGGTAATGCTCAACGACAAGTTAGAAGCTCTTCCGCAGCTTGGCATCGGCAGCGCCGACATCATTTACGAGGTTTGCGCGGAAGGCGGAATAACGCGCCTTGAGGCTCTTTTTCAGTCCGTGCAGGGAGTGGGAGAGATAGGCAGCGTCAGATCGATACGGCCCTATTACATCGAGATTGCTACGGGCTACGACTCCATAATCATCCACGCGGGCGCAAGCGAGGAGGCCTACGATAATTTAAAGAAATGGAAGTTGGTTCATTTCGACGGGGTGCGCGGAGGTCGCGACGCGAATATCTTCTGGAGAGATGAGGAGCGATTGAAAAATGCCGGCTATGAGCACGCCCTTTTAACCAGCGGCGAGGATATACTCGAATACTTAAATTCCACAAAGATTCGGAAGGAACACGAGGAAGGCTACGAAGCTCCTCTCAAGTTCGGAACGGAAAGTGCCGCCCGTCTGGGTAGTTCCGCACCCGATGTAAGGGTGAGATTCAGCAAATACAAGAGCACTCAGTTCCTCTACGATATGGAGAGTTTGGATTATGCCGTCTTCGGGCATGACAGGGAATGCGTCGACGGCAATACGTCAGAGCAGCTCCGTGTAAAGAATCTGCTCGTGCTGAACACCACCACCAAGGTGCTGGACAGCGAGGGAAGGCTTAAGGTTGCGGTGACGGGAAGCGGCAGCGGAACATATTTTTGCGAAGGCAAGGGTGTCGAGATTAAGTGGAGCAGAGAAGGCAGAAATGACGCGTTTCTCTACGAATTAGTGGACGGAAGCGAGCTCACTCTGATGCCCGGAAAAAGCTATATATGCATAATTAACCCGAAAGTCAGCACTTTGACTATAGAAGAATAAGGCTAAAATATAAACCTGCCGTTCGTGAAGAGTGCCTGTACTTTTATAAAGGAAGTGATGGGCGAAGCCTAAATGCTTCGTAGGCCGAATAAAATCATTCAGCTCAATAATAAAAAGCCCCTCTGTGGAAAATCTCCGAGAGGGGCTCATTTTATTAAAGTGTCGTTTTATTGTCCGTGTCTCGTCGAGCAGCTAAGCGTTTACTGCTTTATCGCTTTCAGTGCATTTAGGCATATCGTTATCGTCTGTTCGACAGTGAGCTGTCCCTCGGGGTCGAATCTGTTGTTGCCTTTTCCGCTTACTATCTTCGCGTAAACGGGCCAGCCGAGCAGGTCGTTGCACCAATGGTTCTGAGTGTCGGTAAAGTTATGCGTATAACCCTTGGTATTTATGCCCATAGCCTTTGCCATATTGTAAAGAACTGCTGCAATCTCAGCTCTCTTCAAATAACCGCTTGGGTCGAACTTGTTGTTGCCTTTACCGTTTATAATGCCTAAAGCGTTGCAGGCGAGGACATTTCTGTCGCTCGTATCGGTAAACGCCGCAGGGTTTATGGCTTTACCTTTTTCTGCGAGGAATGCATCTATGCTTTTCCCACTGGCAGCTTCTATGAGTTTAACGAACATCTCCGCAACCTCCGCGCGTGTAACGGAAGAAGTGTAGTTCTTTTGCAGATTCTTGGGAACTATTCCGGTATCAATCGCCTCTTTAATGATCGGGACCGCCCAATTAGAGGCTCCTGCTGTGGGATCCGGAGTGGCCGGCGGTTTAGCGCTAAGCGGATTGGTGATTATTCCCCATCTGTCATTCTTGTTAACCCATGCGACTCCGCTAAAAAAAAGTCTCGCATTATCAAATATATACGGCACGATTTCTTTTCCGTTTTTATCGATATAACCACATTTTCCATTCTTCAAGACTATAGCCAGACCTTCGGAAAACATGGATACATCATCATATATACAAGGGATAACTTCCTTTCCGCTTGTATCGATATAACCGAATTTCCCGTTCTTTTCGACTAAAGCCATGCCATCGGAAAAGGACTTCGCGAAGTCGTAAATAAAGGGTATTGCCAGCTCTCCGTTTTTATTTATAAATCCGAACTTGTTGTCTTTTTGCACTAAAACCAAACCTTCGTAAAAATAATCCTCCACAAAATACGAGTTGTATAAATATGAGAATTTTTGATTGCCGCTTGTATCGATAAAATAACCGTATGTATCGCCGTTTTCGACTTGAGCCATGCCATCGAAAAACGGATAGGCTTTTTCATATTTAAAAGGTATTACTTCCCTTCCGCTTTTGTCGATATATCCCCATTCCCCGTATCCCCAAGGATCCTTTGTTACGGCGGCCAAGCCGTCAGAGAAGGGAAACGCATTGCCGTATTTGCAAGGGATAACTTCCTTTCCGCTTGTATCGATATAGCCGTACAGGCCGTTCTTTTGCACTAAAGCCAATCCGTCGGAAAAACTCCCCGCGGCATCGTAAATGCAAGGGACAACTTCCTTCCCGGCTTTATTTATAAATCCGTACTTATCACCTTTTACTACGGTGGCCAAGCCATTGGAAAAAGAGTTCACGTAATCATAAATGGCCGGAATTACTACATTCAGGTTTTTGTCGAGAAAACCGTACTTCTCGTTGATGCTTAGGGCGCAAACCAAGTCTTCTCTAAAGTCACGGACTTCGTCGTAGCCTTCTTCAAGCCAGACGATATCGATCTCATCTTCGCCATACGCAAATACACTTAAAGGTAGAATTGTAAGGCAAATCAGAGCCGCCAAAATGAGTGACAATAAACGCTTTTTGTTCATTTCGTTACCTCCTGCGGAAGAATCAAAAAATGCAATATTCCTAACTTAAAGTATATATTCTTTCCGGTGAATGATAAAGTAAAAAACCTTAATCGAAAATGGGAAATTTCCTTTTATCTGAGTAATTACAGCGGTGACAATCGGTTTATTCTAAAGAAAAGGACTGACAATGGAAAATTTCCGTGGACTTTAATAAAAAATATAATTAAAGATTACAGTATAAACCCTCCGTCCACGGAGAGTACTTGTCCGGTTATAAAGCTTGCGGCGGGCGATGCTAAAAATACCACTGCATCGGCTACCTCATCCGCACTTCCAAGGCGCCGAAGGGGCGTCCTCTGTGCGAGATCTTCGAGTTCGTACTCGTCGAAGGAGTCCAGCATACGCGTCTTAATAATGCCCGGCGCCACGCAGTTTACCCTTATGCCCGAGGGTCCGACTTCCTTTGCAACAGCCTTGGTGAAGGCCGCTACCGCCCCCTTGGATGCGGAATATGCCGACTCGCATGAAGCCCCCGCTATGCCCCACATGGACGAGATATTTATTATGCAGCCTTCGCCTTCCTCTATCATCGACGGAAGCACGGCCCGGGTCATCACGAAGCAACTCTTGGCATTGCTGTCCATAAGCAGTTCCCACTCGCTGTCCGTAACGTCCTGCACTTGGTTTATCTTCGAAATTCCCGCGCTGTTAACCAAGAGGTCGATGCGCCCGTAGTTTTTTAGCACCATGTCTGCCATGGCATCCGCCTGAGCACCGTCCCGCAGGTCTGCGCGCAGAGCACTTCCGCCTATATCCCTTGCGAGTTCTTCCGCGAATTCACAGGAGCGAAAATAGTGCACTACGACCGTATACCCTCGCTCGGCGAGCTTTCTCGCGCAGGCTGAGCCTATGCCGCCCGATCCTCCGCTTACGATAGCTATTTTGCTCATTGTGCCGTTCCTTTCCGAAGCCTCGAAATGCGAGCTCCCCTCAGAATCTTAAATCCGAATCTCGCAGCGAAACGAAGATGCTCGCCGCCGCGAATCTATTGAAAATCTCTCCTTCTAAAGATATACTAAATGAATAATTTAAGCAATTATTCTAAACGGAGGCGTACATGGGAAAATTAAACAGACCGGCATGGGTGGAGGTTGATCTGCGAAAACTTGACAGCAACATCAAGATCGTGCTATCTAGGGTGGCTCCCGGCGTAAAGACGCTCGCGGTTGTAAAGGCCGATGCCTACGGCTGCGGCATGAAGGAAGTATATAAGGTTATGAAAGAAAACGGCATCGATGACTACGGTGTGGCTACGCTGCAGGAGGCCATAGATCTGCGCGAATATTGCGACCCGAAGGATCGAATAGTCATATTTTCGCTTATACCCGAAATAAATGTGGACGATGTCTGCAAATACAACGCCGTAACCCTCATCGAAAACCTTGGCTACGCGAAGGCGCTCTCGGCTGAGGCGCAAAAACAGGGCATTACGATCGAGGTGATGGGATGCGTGGACACCGGAATGGGCCGCATCGGTTATCAGTGGGACGATCCCGCTTGCGTAGAGGAACTCTTCGAGGCGAGCGAATATCCGAATCTCGAGATGATAGGCATCTTCTCTCACCTTTCGAGCGAAGATGTGGAATATAAATACTGGAGCGACCTTCAGTATGAGCGCTTCCGCAGCGTTCTCGCGGGCCTTGAGGCAAAGGGGCTCACGATGCCTCTCAACTCTCTTGCGAATAGCCCGGCGACCTGCCACAGACCGCATCTTCAATTCGGACTTGCAAGACCCGGCGGTGTCTTTTATGGACGCTACGAGGGCACTTGCGTCGCCATGCCGGGTGTACAGAATATACTGTCCGTCAAGGCTAATATAACGCAGCTCAAGGATGTCCCCGATAACTTTTCGATCGGTTACGAGAGGGTAGGGAGAACCAACAGGCCGAGCAAGATAGCGACGCTTGCGCTGGGTTTTGCAGATGGACTCATCAGGTCCTGGGGCAACGGCAACGGCCATGTGATAGTAAACGGACATTACGCTCCGACCATAGGAAAGATGTGTATGGATCAGTTTATGGTGGACGTTACGGATGTGCCCGATGTCAAGGTTGGCGACGAGGTGATAATAATCGGAGAGTCCGGGAACCTTCATATACTGCCGGAGGAATTCGCCGCTAAGTGCAATTCGGCCACGAATGAACTCACCTGCGGGCTGCCGGTACGCTTACCCTATAAATACATCAGATGAGAAGGAAACAGGGAACGAAATATCGCGGAGCATAGGAAAAACTCTGCAAAACCGTGCGCATTTGCCTCGCGCAAAGCTGCGATTTTTAAATCCAAGGCGAGTGTGGATATGAACTCCTTGAATAAGGTCGAGTATTTGTGATAACATATGCAGATGGACACGCATAAAGAGTTTATGAAGCTTGCCATAGAAGAGGCGAAGCTCGCCGCCGCGCTCGGCGAGGTGCCTATAGGCGCGCTCATAGTCAAGGACGGCGAGATTGTCGGGAGGGGGCACAATACGACAGG
>JAAZLU010000205.1 GCA_012799165.1 Clostridiales bacterium | reverse complement strand
GGCAGGGATTTTTGCCCGCGTCCGCTCTGCGCTCTTCTAAACCGGTCAGAATAGGCGAGGTCGCAAGCAGCGCTGCAAGCAGGATGGACACCGGAATAGGAGAACTCAATCGCGTGCTGGGCGGCGGCCTGGTTCGGGGGAGCATAGCCCTGATTACCGGCGAGCCTGGCATAGGAAAATCTACGCTCATAATACAGGCCGCGGCCAATATCGCAGAAAGCGAGGGGACCGTACTCTATGTCTCCGGAGAGGAGTCCGAGGAGCAGATAAAGATGCGTTCCGACAGGGTTTGTAGGGCGAATATGGACAATCTCTATCTGCTGGCGGAGACGAATATGGAGAGGATAGCGGCTGCGGTGGAAGAACTCGAGCCGGTCTTCCTTGTAATCGACTCCATTCAGACCATGTACTGCCCGGATCTTACTTCGGCTCCGGGGAGCGTCTCGCAGGTAAGAGGCTGCGGAAGCGCGCTTCTTGCAATGGCTAAAAGCATGGATATGGCGGTTTTCTCCGTCGCTCACGTTACCAAGAGTGGGGAGATTGCGGGGCCCAAGACCGTTGAGCACATGGTCGATGCGGTACTGCAGTTTACGGGAGAGAGGCACAGGGATCTTCGCATCCTCAGGTCGCTCAAGAACCGCTTCGGAACCACCAGCGAGATAGGAGCATTCGAGATGGGCGAGGACGGGTTGAGCGAGGTGACGAATCTTTCGGGCAGCTTTATGGAGGGATTTGAGGATTCATCGGAGGGCGCGGTAGCGACCGCTGTCTACGAGGGAACCAGACCCCTGCTGCTGGAGGTTCAGGCTCTGACTGCGCCCTGCGGGATAGGTTTTGCAAGGAGGAGCGCCATCGGGATGGACAGCAGCAGGCTTAATATGATTATAGCCGTGCTCGAGAGGAAGACGGGGCTCACTCTTATAAACCGAGATGTATATGTGAATATTGTCGGGGGGCTTCACCCGGAAGGAACCTCGGCTGATCTTGCGGCAGCCCTTGCGATTTGGTCTGCGGAAAAGGGAGAGGCGATAAACCACCGCTGTCTGGTGATAGGCGAGATTGGCCTCACGGGAGATCTGAGGCCTGTAATGCAGGCGGAGAAGCTTTGTAAAGAGGCGGGACGCATGGGATTTACAAAGATTATACTTCCCGAGCGAAGCCTTCAAAGCATAAAGAATGCACCTAAAGGGGTTGTGCTGAAGGGCGTTAAGACCCTTGCGGAGGCTATCTCGCTCGTTAACAAATAGAGGGTTGTAAGCGCTAAGGCGGCGAAAAGAACGGAAAATTTAAGCCGGCATTAAGACAGAAAGGGAAAAATATGGCCAGGATATTGATAGTTGACGACGAAGCGAAGATAAGGGAAGTCATAAGGGAGTACGCCGAATTCAACCACTACGAGACCGACGAGGCTGAAGACGGCATGGAGGCTGTCAATAAGTGCCTTGCCGAAGACTACGACCTTATAATAATGGATATAATGATGCCAAGGCTCGACGGCTTTTCCGCATGCAAGGAGATAAAGAAGGTAAAGGATATTCCGGTAATAATGCTTTCGGCGCGCGGAGAGGAATACGACAAGCTCTTCGGTTTTGAGCTCGGCATAGACGATTATGTCGTCAAACCCTTCAGCCCCAAGGAGCTGATGGCTCGCGTGGCTGCCGTGCTGGCGAGAAAGAATGCCGCAAAGAACGGTAGCAGAAGCCCCGAGTTGGTATCCGGCGACCTCGTACTTAACAAGGACAGCAGGACAGTCGAGATAGCGGGCAGGCGCATAGAGCTCACCTTAAAGGAGTACGAGCTTCTTGCCTACCTAATGGAGAACAAGAACATTGCGCTCTCAAGAGACAAGCTGCTTCAGGACATATGGGGTTACGACTTCTTCGGCGACGACCGTACGATAGACACCCATATAAAGAATCTGCGCAGCAGGCTGGGCGACTACAGAAATAAAATTACCACGGTCAGAGGAGTAGGTTACAAGTTCGAAGACTGATATGGCAAGCGAAAAGCCCGCGGGGATAACTAAAGTAAAAAGCAAGTTAAGATCAGGCAGTGTGCGTTATAAGCTCACGATGTATTTTATTCTCTTTGCCATGATTTTTACAGTTACGCTTTGGTTGCTTCAAACGGTGTTTTTGGAGAATAATTACGAGAGCGCCATGGGAGATAAGATGCAGCTTGCCGTCAACCTCCTCAGCGCTTCCTATGCGGATCTTCCCGAACTTGACAGCGAACTCTTTATGCAGCAGATGGTGAATCTGTCCACGGAGAACGATCTCTACTTCTACATAGAGGCCAGGGACGGTTCATTTACAATCACTTCCACCGATGAAGCCTCTACCGGCAGGCTCTATTACTATGCAAAGGACGGCGTCGACCTTGCGCGCGAAAGGCTTGTGGCAAGCGAAGGAAAACCCGTCACCCTGAAGTTAACTACCACCGATAAGGCAGACTCTTTGACCATGGTGTATGCGGCAAAAGTCGAGAGTCGCTATAGACCAAGCATACATCTATTCGCATTTGCCCCCCTTACGCCGATGGGGCCGGCCGTGGGAATTCTGGCAGCTCAGCTCTTGAGAGTCACCGTCGTGTCTCTGCTTGCCGCCTGCGGCATAGCGCTCTACATCTCGGGCCGCATAGCTAAGCCCATAACGGATATAACTCGCAGCGCTTCCCGCCTTGCCGAAGGCGACTACGAGGTCGAGTTTCAGGGTTCGGCCTACGACGAGATTGACGAGCTCGCCGGCACCCTCAATTACACTGCGCGCGAACTTTCCAAGAGCGAAGCCCTGCGCCGCGATCTTATGGCTAATGTTTCTCACGACCTTCGCACGCCGCTTACAATGGTCAAATCCTATGCAGAGATGATCAGGGACATCTCCGGAGACAATCCCGAAAAGCGCGACGAGCATATCAACGTTATAATTCGTGAAGCCGACCGCCTCAGTTATCTGGTGAACGATATTCTGGCACTTTCGCGACTTCAGGCAGGTGTGGACGTAATGCGACTGGAGCCCGTCGATATTCAGCAGTGTGCGGCGGGGGTAATCGAGACCTACCAGGTGCTCGAGGAGCAGGATGGCTTCCGCTTCGAATTCGTGACCCTCCCGCAGACGCTTATGGTCAACGCCGACCGGCACCGCATAGCCCAGGTGATATACAACTTCCTCTCCAATGCCGTAAGATACAGCGAGGAGAGCAGGGACATAAAGATCGAGTTCGAGATGGAGGAGAGCAACATAAAATTCTCAGTCACCGACCACGGCATAGGCATCGCGCAGGAGGATCTGCAAAGCATCTGGAACCGCTATGAGCGAGCGAGTAGCCGCGGACAGCGATCCAGGGAAGGCACGGGCCTGGGGCTTTCCATAAGCAAGGAGATACTGGAGAGGCACGGTGCAAAGTACGGCGTGAAGAGTAGTCTCGGCGAAGGCAGCGTCTTTTGGTTCTCTCTTCCGGTTTTAAAAGAGCCAGCTTAGATTTAAATTACATCGCCGGTTTCCAATCGATTCCGAAACATTCCGACAATCCGAACTGCTCTTTAGAAGCTTCGGAAATCAAGTTCAGAAGGAAGTTCTCGAATCCCCGCAAACGCCTTAAAGTTTGACTAATTACTCCCGAAAAGGTATAATATCTTCGGAGGAGTGTCATGTTTTCTGTAGGAGATAAAGTGGTATACCCGATGCACGGTGCGGGGGTCATACAGGACATAGAAGAGAAAAACGTTCTCGGAGAGACGAGATCGTATTATATTCTGCGCATTCCTCACGGAAAGCTGAGAGTTATGGTGCCCGTAAACGGATCGGATGCTGCGGGGCTGCGTCCCGTTGTCAGCGTCAAGACGATCGACGAGGTAATGGAGGTTCTGGCCTCCGACTCCACTCCGATGGACGACAACTGGAACAGAAGAACCAGGGAGAACATGGATAAACTTCGCACCGGCAACCCCTGTAAGGTCGCGGAAGTCATAAGGAATCTCACTAGGGTGGAGAGGACCAAGAAGCTATCCATGGGAGAGAAGAAGCTGCTTGCGAATGCTCGCCAGATACTCGCCAGCG
>JAAZLU010000204.1 GCA_012799165.1 Clostridiales bacterium | reverse complement strand
CAGATATTCGGGATGGATTATCACTACGAGATATCGCAGCTGGGCGAAGGGGACGAAATACCCTCAAAACACGAGCTTGCGTCGAAACTCGGTGCCGATTTTTCGTGTGAGTGCGAGCGACTCTGCGATGAGCTGGCGACCACCATGAGGGAGGTCCTGATGTACAGAAACGAGAGCGCGGTGGATGTCGTCACCAGGATTTACAGCCTTAACAAGCTCACCCGCAGTCTTCGGAGAACTCTGCGCATACTCGAGGGAAGCGAGGAAGAAAATCCCGCTCCGAGCAGTCACCCGATAAAGCCGACGAACCTCTGTCCTTGATTCTCCGGCGGAGCTTTTCAAGTTGAGGGGGAATTGCAGGTAGTTCAAATTCAAATTTTTAAAATAGCTATATATGGATTGAAGATATTTAAAGATTTCATGGGTAATTAAGAAATCATAATAATTTTTAAAAGAGCGTAAAAGGGGCCTTATTTCAGAGAAAAATTCCGACAATAGGGCTCTTTTTTCATTTAAAAAAGTCTATCAATTGTAAATCTGTAATATATTGTTGAAATATGGCAAATTTTTCATCAAAAAATCACAGATTTAATCATTGCGGAGCGTGGCGATATACTATATAATGTGTTTGCTCTCTCTCTAAACCACTATATCAAGGACATCGAGCGGAGCATGTCAAGAACTCGCAAAGCGTTAAAATAAGGAGCCAAAAATGATTACCGTATTGAAGAGGAACGGCTTGGAAGTGCCGTTCGACGCATCTAAAATCCAGTCTGCAATCGAAAAAGCCATGCAGGAGACCCGCCTTGGAATAGATGTCGGTCTGTCTTCGGGGATAGCCGAAGCGATACGGCGCCAGGTCGAAAAGGCGGGCAAGCCTGTCCATGTGGAGGATCTTCAGGATCTCGTCGAGAATTTCCTGATGGCCAGCGAGCGCAAAGACGTCGCAAAGAAATTCATAATTTACAGATACGAGAGGGAGAGAACGAGGGGAGATCGCACTGCGGATGCCGGGCGGCTCATCAGCGAGGACTTCATAAGCAAGTACAAGCACGCGCACAGCCCCATGGGTCAGCTGGGAAGTTTCGTATACTACAGGACCTATTCGAGATGGGTTTCGGAGGAGAATAGACGAGAGTACTGGTGGGAAACCGTGCGGAGAGCCGTAGAATACAACTGCAGCCTCGTGCCCACTCCGAGAGAAGAGGCGGAAAAACTCTTCGACAATGTATTCAACCTCAGGCAATTCCTCTCGGGCAGAACTTTTTGGGTGGGTTCCACCGATGTTTCGAAATACTATCCGATGAGCAATTTCAACTGCTCCTTCCAGGTGCTCGACAGCTTCCAAAGCTTTCACGATGTGTTTTATCTGCTCATGGTGGGTTCAGGGGTCGGCGTGCGCATACTCCGCTCCGATGTCGCTAAACTTCCGACGGTAAGGAAGGATGTTCAGCTGATACACGAGGCCTACACGCCCTTGCTCAAGAGCTTGCGCCAGGACAGCACATCGCTTGAATTTTCGCACAACGATACGGTTAAGATAACCATAGGCGACTCCAAGGAGGGTTGGGTGCAGTCTCTCGACTACTACCTCAAGATTCTCTACAGCTGGGAGTATCGCAAGATAAAGACCGTAATTCTAAACTACGATCATGTGCGCGAGAGGGGCGAAAAGCTCGCGACCTTCGGAGGAACCGCTTCCGGTCACTCCAGCATGAAGAACATGTTTACGAAGATCAATCGCGTAATCGAGAAGGCTGCGACCAGAGATGCGGGTGAGCGTATAAAGCTCAAGCCCATAGACTGCCTGGATATCGCGAACATCATCGGAGAGAACGTGGTGGTCGGCGGTGTGCGCAGGACCGCGGAAATCGTCCTCATCGACGCGGACGACAAGGAGTGCATCGAGGCCAAGAGCAATCTTTACAAGAAGGTGGACGAGAAGTGGGTCATCGATCAGGAGATCGCCCACAGACAGATGTCCAACAACTCCATATACTATTTGAAGAAACCCACGAGGGAACAGCTTAGCTGGCATATCACTCAGATGCGCTACAGCGGCGAGCCGGGATATATCAATGCGGAGGAGGGCTCGAGGCGCAGACCGAACTTCAACGGTGTAAACCCCTGCGCGGAAATTCTGCTGGATTCCAAGGGGCTCTGCAACCTGACGACTATCAACTGCATGGCCTTTGTCGGTGAGGACGGAATTCTCGACAGAGAAGGCTTGCTCGAAGCCGAGCGCATGTCCGCGAGGGCGGGTTTGCGCATGACCTGCACCGAACTGGAAATCCCCGAGTGGAACAATGTGCAGCAAAGAGACAGGCTCCTGGGTTGCTCGCTCACCGGCTGGCAGGATATGGTGAATGCGATAGGCCTCACTATGGAGGAGCAGGCCGAGCTTCTCAGCGACATGCGCAAGGCGGCCAATGACGCCGCGGCGAGCTATGCAGCTGAGCTGGGTCTAAATGCACCGCTGCTGGTTACGACGGTAAAGCCGGAGGGAACCTTATCGCTTCTTCCCACGGTATCCTCGGGCGTGCACTTCAACCATTCACCTTACTATATAAGGCGCATCAGAATTTCGGCCGACGATCCGCTCGTCAAGGTCTGCGAAGAGCTGGGATATCCGGTCTTCCCGGAGGTGGGTCAGGATCCGATAACCTGCGCTACGAAGGTCGTCGAGTTTCCGGTTAAGGCCCCGGAGGGGCGTCATAAGGCGGATGTGAGTGCCATAGAACAACTCGAGATTTACAAGATGTTCATGGAGAATTATGTCGATCATAACTGCTCGATAACCGTCCATGTGCGCGACGACGAATGGGAGGATGTAGAGCAGTGGGTGTGGGATAACTGGGACTGTGCGGTCGCGCTATCCTTCCTGTCCTACAGCGATACATTCTACGAGCTTATGCCTTACGAGGCCATAAGTAAGGAAGAATACGAGAGGAGAAGGGCGGAGATGGCTCCGTTTACCCCTTCGCTCATCAGTAAATACGAGAAGGAAGAAGTCCAGTACGATATAGGCGACGACGGTTGCGAAAGCGGAGTCTGCCCTGTAAGATAGAAGAAAGGGAATTGAGATGGCGGAGAAGGAAGAAAAGAAAGAGTTTTGGGAAGGCAAGCACTATGCCTTTATGCAAAACAGGGAATGCGAGTTTTTCCCTTGCCATAAGACTTCCGATCCCGATAATTTCAATTGTCTGTTCTGTTATTGCCCGCTCTATGCACTTGGGAAAAACTGCGGGGGGAATTTCAAGATTATAGATGGCTGCACCAAGGATTGCAGCGACTGCTTAATCCCCCATGCGCGCAAGGGTTACGGCTATATAATGAAGAAGTATCCCGAGATTACCGCTCTGGTCCAGAGGCAGATTCGTGAGGCCGAGGAAGCCGAGGGCAGGGATGTATCCGAGGATGAACTTGTGGACTGATATGAAGAATAGAGATGAAATAGGAATAGCTCTGCTGGGTTTCGGCAACGTCGGCAGCGGCACATACGAAGTTATTGAGGAAAATTTTACGTCGATCAAAGAAAAGGTCGGCGTAAAAATTTATGTAAAGAAGATCCTCGTCAGGGATCTTAACGCAGGGCGCAGGGTGAAGGCTCCCGCGGAATTGCTTACCTGCAATCCGGAAGATATATTTAAGGACCCTTCGGTGGATATCGTCGCCGAGCTTTTAGGCGGGCTCGAGCCGGCCACAGAATACATGATTCGCGCCTTGGATTCCGGAAAGCATGTGGTTTCCGCAAATAAGGCGGCTCTTGCGGCAAATCTTCCGCAACTGCTCGATGCCGTCGAGCGCAGCGGTCGAGTGCTCAGATACGAGGCTGCAGTCTGCGGGGCTATCCCGGTCATGGACGTAATCGACAGGGCTCTGGCCGCGAACAAGATAAGCGGCATAAGCGGGATAGTAAATGGGACTACGAACTATATACTTACGCGCATGGGGGAGGAGGCTGCCGATTATGCCTCTGTGCTCGCCGATGCTCAGAGGCTGGGATTTGCGGAAGCCGACCCGAGCGGAGATGTGGAGGGTTTCGACGCGGCTAATAAGCTTTCGCTCCTCATTTGGCAGGCCTTCGGAAAGTATATACATCCCGACAAAATAGCTCGTAAGGGTATCACGGAGCTCGGTCTTGCGGATATCGATGCTGCGGCCTTGCGCGGGAACAAGATAAAGCTGATTGCCCAAGCCGATGACGGTCCCGAAGGCGTAGAGGCATCGGTTGCTCCTCGCGAAGTGCCTGCGGATTCATTCTTAGGGCGCTGCGCAGGAGAGTACAATGCCGTTCAGCTGGATTGCGATATGGCGGGTCCGATCTTCCTTATGGGTAAGGGCGCGGGGCCAAGACCCACGGGGAGTGCCGTAGTGGGAGATATAATTTCAATAGCCCGAGATATGAGGTCCGGAGTTTGATATAGCGATATTTCACAGCGCGGGCGGGATGCTCGCGCTGAGTTTATAAGCGGCGGGAGAGAGGAAGATGGAAAGAAAAGAGTATATAAGAGGCTTGGAATTTTGGGATACTTTGAACGACGAGGAAAGAGATTTCTTCGAGCGGAGTTCCTCTATAAGAGTCTGCGAAAAGGACGAAATGATATTCGGACTCGGAGGCTCGTGCCCGGGTATGATATATGTT
>JAAZLU010000203.1 GCA_012799165.1 Clostridiales bacterium | reverse complement strand
GCCGACATAACCTATAACAGCTTCGTCCTTGGAGATTTCGCCTTTTTCGATCATCTCGTTGAGCTTCATTCCGATAGCGACACCCGTCAGGTAACGGCCTTCAAAAATATTTGGGAAGGCGTTTACGGTGTTGTCGAGATCATCTCTGGAGGAACCCTCGTTGGTGAGAGCGGCGAATACCACATCGGGATAGTCACCGGCTACGGTGAGCATTGCATCCTCCTGTCCGTAGGAGTTGCAGAATACCGCGATGCAGCCCTGATCCGCGAGTTCCTGGCAGTCGACCGCAACCGGATCGCCCGCCGGATGGTTATATGTATAGATCCATTCGATGTTGATGTCCTTAGCCGCAAGAGCTTCCTTAGCAGCGTCCGCCGCCATGTAGAAGTTTCTGTCGTAGGCCATATTGTCGTCTCCTATGCAGACCATGCCCACCTTATGGGTGTCGGATTTTCCGTTGCCAGTATCGCCGCCGCAGGCCGCAAGGGTAAATACGAATGTAAGAACCAATAAAATCGATAGAAATTTTTTCATAATTTTGCACCTCGCATAAGTCTTGTAAATTTAACTACATGCTTAAACAGCATATATAAATTATATGATGAAACTCGAAGAAGTAAAGGAAAAAGGGTTTATATTGTGAGGGTTTCGTGAAAATAAAAAATGAATGTTCGGATTATATTGAACATTCACATCATAATACCAGCCAATCATTCAGATTGCGCGCGAGTGCGCCGTCAACACTTTCAAAGCGATTCAATAGCTCAGCAGATTCTCGTTAATCCCGAAGTGATGTCCTCCGTCTTCCTCCTCGTGAAGCACCAGCAGCGGCACGAAGTCGCTCACCTTCTTGTGTTCCACTCCGCCGGCCACAACTACTACGCCCGTGCCGACGCTGCGGGCGTCGAATTCCTTGAGCATATTCTTTATCCCTATAATGCTGCCGCCGCCCCTCATAAAGTCATCAATTATGAGAACTTTGCTTCCGGGCGTTATCCCCTTCTTAGATATACTCATCTGCTGTATGCGATCGGCCGATCCGCTGAAGTAATTGATGCTTATCGTCGAGCCTTCGGAGACCTTGCTTTCGCGTCTTATTACGGCGAGGGGCAGGTTCAGAAGATCGGCGGTCAACAGCGCAACACCTATTCCCTTGGTTTCGACGGTTACTACGAGTTCCGCCTCGCAGCTCGCAAAGCGCTTGGCAAAGATGCGCGCAGCACCTTTTATAAGCGAAGGACTGAACATTATGTCCGAAGTATACAGAAATCCGCTCCCGAGCACCCTGGAAGGCTCCTCGAAGGCGGCCTTGAGCTCCTGAAGAACCTTGGCGACATTCTCAGCCGACAGATACGGAACGAATCGCACACCGCCGCGCGAACCGGATGTAGTCTCAAGATAGCCGAGTCCCTCTGTCTCTATGGCCTCTCTCACGACTTTTATATCCTCGCTGACGCTGGATTTTGCACATCCGAAGAGCTCGGCGAAACTACCGAGCGAGTAATCCCTGTTCGGATTTTCAGTAAGTGTATGGGTTATTATGCATATCCTCAGAGACTTCTTCATATTAATCTTCTTCCGCGAATTCTATCCTGCCTTCCCGCATCGATTTGATCCTCGCAAGCGACGAGACCTTTATGCCGCGTTCCTCGAGCTTTGTCCTTCCACCCTGAAACTCCTTTTCAATTACCGCCCCAAGCCCCACGCAGCTTGCACCCGCAAGATTCAACAGTTCTAAAAGTGCCAAAGAGGCGGAACCCGTAGCGAGGAAATCGTCTATTATGAGCACCCTGTCGGAGAAGCTCAAATACTTCCTAGGCACTCTAATCGTGCTCACATTACCTTTCGTAAAGGAGCGCAGCTCCGCGCAATAGTCATCCCCGCTCGCTGTCGAAGGCCTCGCCTTTTTTGCGAAGATCAGAGGAAGATTGCCCATGTGGACGGCGGTCGCATAGGCCGCGGGAATCCCCGAGGCCTCCACCGTGAGCACCTTAGTGGCCCCGCTCCCCTCGAAAATGCGCGCGAACTCACGCCCCATGAGGTCCGTGAGTTCGACGTCGACTTGAAAGTTTATGAAGGAATCCACCCTCAGCACTCCTTCGGAAGCGAGGGTGCCTTCCCTTAAAATTCTCTCCTTTAAAAGTTTCATATCCTGTCTGCTGTTGTAAATTCGGCGAACCTTGCTGCTCTACCAAGCACCTCCACCG
>JAAZLU010000202.1 GCA_012799165.1 Clostridiales bacterium | reverse complement strand
TAGCGGCTGTCCGCGGGAGCGACGATATGCGAAAAATCGAGCGCGCCGCAAGCCTGCACGAAGATTTCCGCCGCATCACCGAAGAATACGGCCTTGTCGAATTGCTTCATCGCCGCCTTCAGTGCCGAGAGAAAATCTTCGGGCGCATAAGCCCCGTCCTCCACGATTGCCTGCCTGTAAAAGGGGCTGTATGCCCCCGCATAAATCTGATTTCTTCTGGCATCGAAAATCGGGCAGATCAGAGGTCTTTCGACCTTTATCCAAGGATAATCGCCGTAGGCGAATGCCGCGAGCGTGGGAACCTCTATAATCGGCTTGTTCCAAACAATTGCGAGGCCCTTGGCCGTGGCCATGCCTATCCGTATCCCCGTAAAGGAACCCGGGCCCCTCGAAACGGCGATCGCATCGAGCGCATCGGGCTCCAATCCCGCATCCGCCAAAATCTCCCGCACCATCGGAGCTATTTCCTCAAGATGGGAATAATCCGTATAATTGACCCTGCATATCGCTCCTTCGCCTGCGCTCAATGCGCAGGAAGCGAGCGGCCCCGTGGTCTCTATAGCAATTATTTTAGGCGCAGCGGCAGCGCCGCCTTTTTTCAGCTTATCTCGCATATTCTTTCACTTTCGTTTTCGCCGCGGGAAATCTTTATGGTACGCCGATTTTCCGGAAGCAGATCCTCTATCAAGTCGGCCCATTCTATAAGGCACACGCCGCTGCGATAAAAATAATCTTCCATGCCTATCTCGAAAAGTTCTTCCTCGCTGTGAACTCTATACACATCGAAGTGGTATAGCGGAAGCCTCCCGCTCTCGTATTCCTGGAGGATAGTAAAAGTAGGGCTCGTGAGCGTCTCCTCGACTCCCAGTCCCTTGGCTATCGCCTTGGCGAGCGTGGTCTTCCCGGCTCCCAGATCCCCTGTCAGGGCTATAACATCTCCGGCCTCGAGCTCTGCGGCAAGCATCCTGCCGAACTCCTCTGTCTCTTTCTCATTTTTCAGTTTAAATCTGTTAATCTCGTCCATCCCTTTAATTGTATCACAGCGGCCTGCGGCAGGAAATAAGCAGGCGCTACTCGCAAAGCGAGCAGCGCCTGTTCTTTGGGAAAAGCCCCTATTTTACTCGATAACCTTGGCTACGACGCCGGAAGCAACGGTTCTGCCGCCTTCGCGGATGGCGAAGCGCAGACCTTCCTCGATCGAGATCGGGGTAATCAGTTCAACCGTCATGGTGATATGGTCTCCGGGCATGCACATCTCGGTTCCTTCGGGAAGCTTGATGTTGCCGGTAACGTCGGTCGTTCTGAAGTAGAACTGAGGTCTGTAACCGTCGAAGAACGGGGTATGGCGTCCGCCCTCTTCCTTCTTCAGCACGTAGACCTGTGCCTCGAACTTGGTGTGCGGCTTAACGGTTCCGGGCGCTGCGAGTACCTGACCTCTTTCGATCTCGGTTCTCTGAACACCGCGGAGCAGCAATCCGACATTATCGCCTGCCTGACCCTGATCGAGGAGTTTACGGAACATTTCAACTCCGGTGACTACGACCTTT
>JAAZLU010000201.1 GCA_012799165.1 Clostridiales bacterium | reverse complement strand
GAATTTGCCCTTCTTAAAACCCTCATGCAGAACAAAGGCATAGTCCTCTCGCGGGACACCCTGATAGAAAGGGTATGGGGTTATGATTACATGGGCGAGACCAATGTGGTCGACGTCTATGTGCGCTATCTGCGAGCCAAACTGCAAGAGGCGGGAGCGCCTCGCATTATCCAAACTGTGCGAGGCGTCGGTTATGTTTTAAAGGAAAACGATTAGTGTGTGCGCGTTCGGATGTAGGCGATTGGGATGCGAGTTCTTCGATTGCGAGTGGAATTAAGAGCGATTAAAGAAATATGACTAGGAAGTATATCCCTAAAAAAAGGATAAGCACGGGTTCCTTCGCACTGAGGATGGCGCTGGCAAATGCGCTGGACATATTGGTCATCCTCCTGTTCGTCGATCTTCTTTTTTTTATGATACTTATCTGGCCGGATCTTTCGCAGGCCCGCGGGCCGGAGGAATTCTTTGGGGTTATAATACCTCTCCTTAAAGATGTTTTCTCCGGACGAAATTTCGCTTTACTTTTGCAGGTGGAGGGCATAATCGTTCTCGTAAGCATATTTTCGAATACATTCAAACTTAAATCGCAGCTGAAACCGCTCGATGAGATGGCCGCAGCTGCGGAGGAACTGCTCAACATGGATATGCTCTCCGAGGAGCGATTTCAGAAGCTCGAGGAGGCGATTGAAAGCTACAGTCCGCTTTCGGAAGCTAAGGGCATTTCGACGGGAGATAACGAACTGGCGGGTTTGGAAAACGCGGTCAACAAGCTCGTGGATCGCATAAGGGCCTCATACAAGCAGCAGGCTCGCTTCGTATCCGATGCCTCACACGAGCTGCGCACTCCGATATCCGTAATCAGGGGCTATGCAGATATGCTGGACCGCTGGGGCAAGGACGACGAGAAGGTCCTAAAGGAGTCGATAGATGCGATAAGGAGCGAGACTGCCAGCATGCAGCGCCTTGTGGAACAGTTATTGTTTCTTGCGCGGGCCGACAGCGGCCGCCAGCAGCTCGAGATGAAGGATTTTAATCTCTCGGATCTGGCGCTCGAGGTCTGCGAGGAGTCGGAGATGATAGACGCCGGCCATAAATATGTATTTCGCGGAGAGCGGGATATCAGGGCCCGCGGAGATGTCTCCATGCTGAAGCAATGCGCGCGCATACTCACCGAGAATGCGAAGAAGTATTCCCCCGAAGGCGGGGAAATAATTATCAAAGTCTTTCGGCAGGGTGGTCGCCCCGCATTTTCCGTCCAGGACAGCGGCATAGGGATAAGCGCGGAGGAAGCCCCGCAGATATTTGAGCGTTTTTACCGCGCGGACGATTCCCGCTCCAAGCAGAGCGGCGGCAGCGGCCTGGGTCTTTCCATCGCCAAGATGATAATTGACAGGCATGGGGGTAGCATTGAAGTCGTATCTCACAAGGGTACGGGTACGAGGATGAGCGTAATTTTATAGTTTTCGAAGCTTGGAGCCGCAGAGCGACAGTTTTTTGCTCGATATACGATTGTTTTTTGCCCGAAGGGTTATAATCTTCGGGCAATTTGTGTTATTATACAAGGGATTGTACTAAGAGAGCTGCCGCTGCGAGAACGGCATTTCGGCTGCCAAAGACAAATTTCAGTAAGGACATTCATTGATGCAGGATTGGATAATAAACGTAATGGATCAGTATGGCTACATCGGAGTGGCTCTGCTGATATTGATTGAAAATCTTTTTCCCCCCATCCCTTCGGAGATCGTTCTGACCTTCGGCGGCTTTATGACTACCGTAACGAGCATGAATATGTGGATGGTCAGCCTATTTGCGACCATCGGCTCGGTTGCGGGTGCGGTTATACTGTATTATGTAGGCCGCCTCGTCTCGCCCCATAAGCTGGGACTTTTCGTGGACAAATGGGGTCACATACTCAGGGTAAAGAAGAGCGATTTAAAGAAAGCGGACGATTGGTTTACCCGGCGCGGCAAGATAACGGTCTTTTTGTGTCGCTTTATACCTGTCGTGCGCAGTCTCATTTCGATACCTGCGGGCGTGGCGCGCATGAACCTTCCGGCCTTTCTTCTCTGGACGAGCCTGGGCACTGCGATATGGAATATCGTCCTGGTATATCTCGGGGCTCTTGCGGGAGAAAATTGGCAACTCATAAACGAATACGTAAATACCTATTCATTTCTCATCTGGATTGTGATAGCCGCAGTGCTTATAATTTACCTGATTATAAGGCATATGAGGAAGAAAAAGATGCGGGAGGATTCATAACAGCGGGTCCCGCTCTTCGGTTTATGGTACAATAAAAGCATATTAGGCAAGCGAGGTAAGCGATGGACATTTTTAAAAAGGTCGAGTTCTTTCTGAACGAAATCCATAAAG
>JAAZLU010000200.1 GCA_012799165.1 Clostridiales bacterium | reverse complement strand
CTCGGGAATTTCGGAGACTTTCCAGCTCTCCAAAGTGAGACCTATATTATCATAATCCGCCCTCTTAGTGATGTCGTCCATTATCTCGGAGCGCATCTGCTCGACAGTTTCCCAGCCATTAATGCCGAAGAACCTCTCCTTGACGAAAGCATCCGTAAGCTCGGGATATTCCGTTCCCTCGATATAATTCAAAGTTACGGTGAAAGTGACGGGCTTTCCTGCAAGATCCGCGCTATGATAGGGATCGGGGAAATTTAGATCGATATCGAAGGTCTCCCCGGGCATGTGACCTTCCACTGCTTCCTCAAAACCCGGTATAAACTGGCCCGTGCCCAATGTGAGGGACTGTCCCTGCGCAGTTCCTCCATCAAACTGCTCGCCGTCCATATATCCGGCGTAGTCTATGTTGACGGTGTCGTATTTCTCCGCAGCTCTGTCTTTAATCTGAACGGGCTGTCCGTAAGCCGAGAGCATATTGGAAATCTGCATCTCGAGCTCCGCCTCGTTTTCGGCTTCGTCGGGCGCTGGTAGGATCATGCCCTTATATTGCCCGAGAGTAACATAATCGAGAGCCTTGACGCCCTCCCACATGCCGCTCTCATCTATGCCTTTGCTATATATTTCGGATCTGTCCTGTATTCCTTCCAATGCCGGATCCTGAGTCGGATCCTTCGCCTGTTCTTCCTTCTTTTTGCAGGCTGCAAGAGGAAGCGCCAACGCAAGCACCAGAAGCAGTGCCATTATCTTGTGCAAATTCTTCATTCAAATTCTCCGGTTTCTAAAATTAACTTCAGTGAGGTATTGCACCACAAGCAAGTAGCAACTGTGCCAAAATGATTTCTACCTCTCACTAAAAACAGTGCGGAAAATATTATATCACAGCCAAGACAATAATAGTGGTATAATTGCTCCATGAAATTGACATTCAACCTGACAAGTTGCGGCGAAGATGCCGACTTTCTTGCAAATCCGAATGAGAGGCTCAGACAGCTGCGCGGCTTCGACGGCGTGGAGCTTCAGATAATAGATGAGCCGAAGCCCGGACTATTCGACTCCGTAAGCGTAATCGGACTCCATATGTCCTGCCTGCCATGTTGGTACTCATTCTGGAGAGGCGACGAGGAGGCCCTTCTCAAGGAGTTTGGAAACCTCGATGCGATCGAAAATTACTATGGAGGAAGCAGTCGAGAGGCACTTTTGAAGCGCTTCCGCCGCGATTTGCGCTACGCCGAAAAATTTCACAGCGAGTACATTGTATTTCATGTGGCGGAATCTACAATCGAAGAATCCTTTACGGAAGACTACGCAAGAAGCGACGAGGAAGTCTGCGAGGCAAGTTGCGAAATCCTGAACGCACTATTTGATAATCCCGAGGAATTTTCGCCAGATTACCGCCCCCTCTTGCTGCTTGAGAACCTGTGGCAGCCGGGACTAACTCTGCTAAATCCCCGTGCGAGCGAATATATGCTGAACGGCGTAAATTACTCGCATAAAGGCATAATGCTCGACACGGGCCACCTGATGAATACGAACTGCGAACTCGAAAGCGGCGATGAAGCCCTAAGCTACATCTATTCCGTGCTCGAAGCAGACCCCTTCGTTGCGGAAAATATCAGGGGCATTCACATCAATGAGTCCCTATCGGGAGCCTATGCAAAGAAGATACAGGCAAGTCCGCCTATACTCAAGTGGAACCACGCGAAGCGCAGCAGCGCGATGTTTATGCATGTCTTTAAAAGGGATATGCACAGACCCTTTACCGCGAAAGGAGTAAAGCGGCTGGTGGAAGATATCAATCCAAATTATCTGACAGTCGAGCTGATAAGCTCAGGGCTGGACGATAGAAGAAGGCTAAACGATCTTCAGCTGAAGGCGCTGGGGAATTTATAAACCTTAAAAGACCCCGCCTCGCAAGCTGCGATGCGGGGTCTTAGCTTATTCAATTATTCTTCTGCCGTTATTCTGTCGAACTCTTCGACGGCGCGCTCGAACTCTTCGTCGTCTTCGATATCGAGCAGCTCGAACTCCTCGTCGGAGATCTCGTTGTATCCGTAGATGTAGACGTCGTCGCTGTCGTCGTCGGGAATGAGCGCGATGTACTCCTTACCGTCCACCTCAAATATGCCCATAACCTCCGCCTCGACTTCTGTGCCATCATCGAATTCGAGAGTTATAACGTCAATCTCGTCCTCTTCGTTGAGGCGCTTGTCTTCGTCTGCCATTTCTCTTCCTCCATTGTTGAAATAACTTATAACTTAAACTTTATGCGTCTTGTCGGCGCTCGGTTCATTGTAACACGGATTTTCCTCGCTGGCAAAATATTTATATACATTTTCCGCGACGCTCATATTCATACCCGAGGCCTCAGCAAGTTGCTCGATATCTGCCTCCTTTATGGCATCGATGCTGCCGAACTTCGACAGCAAAGACATCTTGCGCTTTTCTCCGATTCCGGGTATCGCATCCAGAACCGAGCGCGTAAGTGCCTTACCGCGCAGCTTCCTATGATAGTCTATGGCGAACCTGTGAACCTCCTCCTGAATCGCACCGATGTAGGAGAAAAGCTGCGATTTTCCCTTGAGCTCCGTTCGCTCGCCCTCGTATATGAGTCCGGCAGTACGGTGCCTCTCGTCCTTAACCATTCCCGCTACCGGAATCTCGAGGCGCAATGCGGCGAGCACCGCCTTGGCGGCATTCACCTGCCCGAGGCCGCCGTCCATCAGAATCAGGTCCGGAAGTTCAGAAAAGCCCGCATTTCCCCTCTCCGCCTCGCGAAAACGCCTAAACAGCATCTCCTGCAGGCTGCCCGTATCGTCGGCGCCCTCCACGGTTTTTATCTTAAAACGCCTGTAGGCATTTCTGCGGGGACTGCCGTCCACGAAGACTACCATGCCGCCGACGGAGTCCAGCCCGTTCATATTTGAAATATCGTAGGCCTCCACCCGGCTTATCCCATCGGCCAGCTTCTGACCGAAGATTTCCGCCAGCCCCTCTCTTATGGCCTCG
>JAAZLU010000199.1 GCA_012799165.1 Clostridiales bacterium | reverse complement strand
GAGCGCTGCGAGCTTCCAAGAGAAGAAGCGATAGCCTTTGCGAAGGCCGAGGACGAGCCCTTTAAGGTGGAGCTGATAGAGGATCTACCCGAGGGTGCGCACATCTCTTTTTATAGACAGGGCGAGTTTACGGACCTCTGTGCGGGACCGCATCTCGATTACACCGGAAGGATTAAGGCGAACGCCTTTAAACTGCTAACCTGCAACGCCGCATACTGGCGCGGCGATTCGGAGCGCGAGAGTCTGCAGAGAATCTACGGCATGGCGTTTCCGACCAAGCAGGAGCTCGACGAATATATAGAGCGAATCGAGGAGGCCAAGCGCCGCGACCACAGAAAGCTCGGCAAGGAACTGAAGCTCTTCGCCTTCAATGACGAGGCACCGGGCTTCCCGTTCTACCTGCCCAATGGCGTGGTTCTGCGCAACGAGCTGGTAAGGTATTGGCGGGAGCTTCACAGGAAGTGGGACTACGTCGAGATAATGACCCCCCAGATTATGAGGCGCACGCTCTGGGAGACTTCCGGACACTGGGAGCACTACAAGGAAAACATGTATACGACCGTAATCGAGGATGAGGAGTACGCTATAAAGCCCATGAACTGCCCGGGCTCGATTCTGGTCTACGAGACGGAACCCAGAAGCTACCGCGATCTGCCGCTTCGCTATGGGGAGCTGGGAATCGTCCACAGGCACGAGATGTCCGGGGCGCTTCACGGGATGTTCAGGGTACGTTGCTTTACTCAGGATGATGCGCATCTATTCCTCACCAAGGATCAAATCGAGCAGGAAGTCTCCGCGATAACGCAGCTCATAGACGAGATGTACGGCGCTTTCGGACTGTCGTATAAAATCGTACTTTCGACCATGCCCGAGGAGCATATAGGCACGAGAGAGGTATGGGAGCAGGCGGAAAATGCGCTGGCCGATGCTATTACCTCCATAGGCAAGAGCTACGAAATTAACCCCGGCGACGGCGCCTTCTATGGACCGAAGTTGGATTTCCATGTAACCGACAGCCTCGGAAGGGTCTGGCAGTGCGGCACTATTCAGCTGGATTATCAACTTCCCGAGAGGTTCGAACTGGAGTATACGGATTCGAGCGGCGAAAAACTGAGGCCCGTCATGATCCACCGCGTGGTTTACGGTTCCTTGGAGCGCTTTTTAGGCGTAATTACCGAGCACTTTGCCGGAGCCTTTCCCGCTTGGCTTGCACCGGTTCAGGTCAAGATACTCACCGTCACGGATAGGGCCGAAGATTATGCGCAGGAAATCTGTAAAGACCTCGCTGCTCAAGGCTTCCGGGTCGAAGTCGATGCGCGCAACGAAAAGATAGGCAGAAAGATTCGCGACGCCAGACTGGAAAAGCTTCCTTACATGCTCGTCGTCGGCGACAGGGATGTCGAAAACTCGACCGTATCTCCCAGGCACAGGAGCAGGGGAGAACTCGAGGCCATGAGCCTCGCGGAATTTGCGCAGATGCTCAAAGAAGAGGTGGAGAGCAAGGCTCTCGACTAGATTTTACATACGTAGGGGCTTCCGAGCGGAAAGCGCAAGGGAGCCCCTTTAATAATTTACAAAAAATTTACATAACTCATACCATCGTTTTGATAATGAAAGGTTATCATGTGCATACGTGCATGAAAAAAGGTGTCCTATGAAACAGGCTATAATCGATATCGGCTCCAACTCGATGCGTCTTACGGTCTACGAATCGGAAAACGGAGATTTTAAGATACTTTTCAAGGAGAAGATAATGGCGGGCCTTGCCGGCTACGTCGAGAAGGGAGCCCTTTCGAAGGCGGGGATAACGGTCGCCTGCAACGGACTTCTGGAATTCAGAGATGTGCTCAAATCGCTGGATATAGAAAATGTGGTGGCATTTGCGACGGCTTCACTTAGAAATATAAGCAATGCGAAGGAAGCCTTGAATAAGATAGATGCCGTATCCGGCTACAAGGTGGAGCTTATAAGTGGCGACGATGAGGCTCATTACAGCTATGCGGGCGCCATGCACAATCTCGACATCGAAAGCGGTGCTCTAATGGATATAGGCGGCGCGAGCACGGAGATTGTTTCCTTTAAGGACAGAGAAGTAACCGGAACCGCCAGCGTAGAACTCGGATCCCTTAATCTGTTTAAGCAGTATGTGGCCTTAATCCTTCCGAGCCGCGGAGAGATAAAGAGAATACGCCGCGCTACGCGCGACAGCATAGATAAGGGTAGCGGTTTCAAATTCAAAAAGAACGCATCTTTAATCTGCGTCGGAGGTACGGCGAGAGCAGTTTTGAGTCTTGCACAGGATATTTTCGATTTGGAAGGGGAAGAAAATAGGCTTTCCCGCAAGCAATTCGATACATTGTGCTCCTTCCTCTTGTCTGCGGACAAGGAAGTTGCGGATTTAATACTTAGGCTCAAGCCGGACAGGATTCACACCATGATCCCCGGAACCCTGATAATGCAGCATATCGTAAACCTTTTCGATGCCGAGGAGATAATAGTAAGCAAGTACGGAGTGCGAGAGGGATATTTATGCCGGAAGATTTTGATTCCAGACAGTTAAATTACAGTTACACACAGAACAGGGAGCTCAGCTGGCTGAGGTTCAATCGCCGCGTGCTGGAAGAAGCGAGCGGCCTGGAAAACCCGCCTCTTGAGCGCCTCAAATTCGTCTCTATATTCGGCAGCAACCTCGACGAGTTCTTTATGGTGAGGGTGGGTAGCCTCTTCGATATAATGCAGATCTATCCGGATCAGGTCGACAACAAGACCGGTCTGAATGCCGCCGAGCAGCTCGATAGAATATATGAACATGTCCCGGAGCTTATAAATCTTAAAGCGGAAATCTACGCGGGCGTCATGGAAGCACTTAAAGCCTACGGAGTCGAGGATGTCGAGTATTCCGATCTTACGGCCTCCGAGCGCAAGTACGTGGCACAGTATTACAAGACCCGCATTCTTCCCATACTTTCCCCTATGATTATCGGGAGCCATCATCCGGCGCCGCATCTAGTAAACAAAAAACTCTATATAGCAGCTCTACTGCAGAACAAAAAGGGCAAATCCGCCCTGGGAATAATAGCTGTTCCCAATGCGGTTGCGCCTTACGTTAAAGTGGAAGGCACGGATATGAGATATATCCGCAGCGAGAATATAATTCTGCGCTGGGCGGGAACCCTCTTCGGGGATTACGATGTAGTCGAAAGCTGCGTAATATCCGTGACCCGCAATGCGGACCTGAGCTTCGACGACGAAAAATTCGACGACAGCGACGAGGACATCAGCAATAAGATGATGAAACTCCTGCGCAAGCGCAACATGCTGTCCGCCGTGAGGCTGGAGATAAGCAGAAAGGTATCCGAGGAGCTGCTTGCAATGCTCAAAAACATTGCGGGGGTGCGCCCGCATCAGGTCTTCATCGACAGCTGTCCGCTCCATATGGGTTATGTTTATAGCCTCGCCTCGGATATGAGCGATTACAAGGCCCGTGCTCTCCAGTACGAGCCCTACGCTCCCCGAATTCCTGAGGATTACGATCCGAAGAGCAGCGCCATAGAACAGATACGCCAGGGCGATAGGATGCTGTTTTATCCCTACCATTCCGTCGAGCCTTTCTTGCATCTTTTAAACGAAGCTGCGGACAGACCCGATGTTGTATCCATAAAGATAACCATATACAGGCTCGCATCCTCATCCAAGATCGTGCAGGCGCTCAGCAGGGCGGCTCAGAACGGCAAAGAGGTGCTCGTTCTTATGGAACTGCGCGCAAGATTCGACGAGGCTAACAACGTGGCCTGGTCCAGACTGCTTGAGGATGCCGGTTGTCAGGTGATTTACGGCATAGAAGATTTTAAGTGCCACAGCAAGGTCTGCCTCATAACCATGAAGAACAGGGGTCGGGTCAGCTACATTACGCAGATAGGAACCGGAAACTATAACGAAAAGACCAACGCCATGTACACGGACCTCAGCATGATGTGCGCTTCGGATGCCCTGGGCGAAGATGCGTCAGCGTATTTTCGCAATATGCTCATCAGCAAGCTGGATGGCGAGTACGAGGAGCTTTTGGTCGCCCCCGGGGGGATCAAGTCAACAATTCTCAGGCATATTGACGAGCAGATTGCAAAGGGAAGCGAGGGCTACATATGTATAAAGGCGAATTCCGTTACGGAACGCGAGGTGCTCGATAAATTGCGGGAAGCCTCCATAGCCGGCGTCAAGATAGAAATGATAATACGCGGCATCTGCTGCCTGCTTCCGGGCGTTCCGGGAGAGACTGAGAATATCGAGGTCACCAGCATAGTAGGCCGCTATCTTGAGCATGCCAGAATATATTGGTTCGGCATAGGAGAGGAAGCGAAGGTTTACATTTCGTCTGCCGACTTGATGACGAGAAACTTAAACCGCAGGGTGGAGGTCGCTTGCCCCGTCTACGATCCCGAGGCTCGCGAGATGATTCGCAAGATATTGGAAATTCAACTTTCCGACAACGTAAAGGCCAGCTTTATGCAGCCCGACGGCAGCTATAAGCGTAAACGTTATCCGGGCATGACTCCCCTCGACAGCCAGTACGAGTTCATGAAGAACCCTCTGCACCACAAGCGCTCCGAGCCGCAGCCTCAGAAGGCCCTGCCTTTGGATAGCTTCAAACAGCGCTTGATGAACTTTCTGGGTATCAAGAAAAAATAAAATTGCCGGCAAAAAGCCTTAATGCGAATGTCCGTCCCTACAGGGGACGGGCTTTTTTCTCCGTCATGTTATAGGATATTAAAGCCGCTACAAGAGCCAGAGCGCACAGCGCGGTGCCTGCAAGCAGCATGTTTTTTGTGCCGTAGGCATCGCAGATAAAGCCTCCCGTCAGACTTCCTATTACGGAGGCCCCCGAGGATGCAAATGTTGCCAGCGCCTGCCCCGTCACCTTGTCTTCCTTGCGCATCATCACATCCGCATAGTGCACGGACGAAAAGGTGACTATAGTAAAGCTGAACATCTGCAGGGTCATGGAGAAGAACAGGGCGTTCAAATTCCCGGCGAGATACATCATCATCGCTCTGATTACATAGGCGGCTACACCGAAGACTATCAATTTATGAGATTCCATTCTCTTTAAGATTTTGCCGGAAATCAGCATCATCGGGAGTTCGAAGACGGCGGCTATAAACAGGGCCTTGCCGAGGTCCGCGCTGCTTCCTCCCAAATCACCGAGTATCTGAATAAGGTAGTTGCTGTACATGTTCTGAAAAGAGAATACGAGCAGTATGGCCAGGATCATAATCATAAAGGCTTTATATCTGGCGGCGAAGTCAAAGATGCTGTCCTTCTTTCCGCTGTCCTGCTTTTCGTGAAACACGACTTTATCGTCCGCAGGATTGTATGGAAGGGAGTTTATGCAGATTATAGTAATCCCCATCACGATTGCGCCGATTATCGGAACCGGGTGCGGTCCTTCCATCGCGGTAATTCGCCCTAAGGCCAGGGATGTAAGCGCATATGCCGCGGAGCCCGTGCCCCTTGCGATTCCGAAGTCTACGGGTGTTCCCATGCGATTGTAGTAGAAGCATGCGGCGTTTACCATCGGAACCATGCAGTTGATGAGGGCAATTTCCAGGCCGTAGAAAATCGCGCTCACCATGGGAGAAGGTGAGAATATAACGGCCAGTATGGCTGCCTCGCAAGTGATTGCAAGGGCTGCCAGAATCTGTTTCCATCCTATGTTCGGATTTCTGTCCGCCAGTCGGCCCAGATAGGGCTGCGCCAAAGAAGAAAGAATTCCCGCGGTGGCGATGATTATTCCGATCGTGCTGGTTTTAAATCCTTGCTCCAGCAGGTAATAGCTCAAATAACTGTGACCCGCGGAGAACATCATGCAGTTGAGCGCCTGAAGCAGCCTGTACTTTGCGTTGATACTCATGCATAACATTATAACAGCTTTTTGAGCCTAAACCTCCTGCTTTTTATCCGCAACACAAATAATTTTACATTCCGAATGAAGCCGTCCGCAGCGCTTAATTTTATTTCTGCGATACAAATTGGATGTGTAATTTATAGGTCTTGACAAGAGATTGATTATCTATTATCGCTTTACTAAAATTCAATAGTGATAATCGGTCAAAGTCTTGTGGTGAAAATCGCTTGTACAAATTGAGATGTCTAAGTCCTTAAAGATAATATGGACTTATATGGGATTGGGGCATGATGAGTGGATAGTCTATGTTAAACCCAATCTACATAGTGTGGGTTTTTCGTTCGGTCATAGCACAGGAATACAGGGCTACGACAAAAGCAAGGAGGCTCAGTCCGGTGCCAAATATCAGCATATTCTTTACACCGTAAACATCGCAGACTAAGCCGCCCGATAGGCTTCCTGTTGCGGTGGATGTCGAAGCGGCCAGAACCATCAGTGATTGGCCTGTTACTTTATCTTCTTCTTGCATCATTACCTCGGCGTAGTGTACGGAGGCACATGTTATTGTAGCAAAGCTCAGCATCTGTAAGGTCATAGAGATAAGCAGGATATTCACGCTGCTTGCGAAGTACATCATAACACCACGGATTACATAGGCAAATGCACCAAAAGCGAGTAGCCTGTGAGCAGATATTCGCCTTAAAATTTTATTAGAAAAGAGCATCATTGGTATTTCGAAGATCGCAGCGATGAACAGTGCTTTGCCAAGATCTGCACTGCTTCCTCCCAAGTCCCCAAGTATGTGAATCAAGTAACTGATAAGCATGTTGTGGAATGAGAAGGCGAGCAAAACGGATAATGTCATTATTATGAAGGCCTTGTATTTGCTAGCGAATGTGAATATGCTTTCTTTTTTTCTGTCTCCTTGCTGTTCGTTAAGGCTAACAGGGTTTTCGTTAGGCGTGTACCGTAGTGATATGATGCAGAGTATCATTATTGCCATAGTGGCGGCGGACATTATAGGGACAGGTC